>NZ_CEYNSH010000007.1:0-91187 GCF_982872775.1 Psychrosphaera sp.
GCCGCTTAGTTGCGGTTTTTTTGTACCTGAAATTTGGTAGAACAGCGGTCTCCACACTCCATAAAAAGACGCGTTGGTTGGGGGGGCGAGTCCCTCCGCCCCTGCCAATTCGAAGAAATAAGCCGCTTAGTTGCGGTTTTTTTGTACCTGAAATTTGGTAGAACAGCGGTCTCCACACTCCATAAAAAGACGCGTTGGTTGGGGGGGCGAGTCCCTCCGCCCCTGCCAATTCGAAGAAATAAGCCGCTTAGTTGCGGTTTTTTTGTACCTGAAATTTGGTAGAACAGCGGTCTCCACTCTCCATTTTCTACTTCTTCAAAACCTCTTTTTCAAAATACTTCCAGTAGTCAGGAAAACTGTCCATCCAAAATGACAAGTGTTCCTTGTATGCTGGCGAAGCTAATACTGATTCCTTCAACGTTTCATTGATGATTTTTAATGCTTTTTTAGAAAACTCAGGATTAGAGGCCGAACAGCCAATCGCGCCTGTCACAAAGTCGCCAGCTTCTTCAATCGGCAGCATGGCTAAAGACTCATGACCCGTCAATGTGAGGTAACGATAGGTCGTAAGGTAATCAATCGCATAATCGACTCTGCCTTTTGTCACGAGTTCGGCGATTGCTTCACTAGAACGAATTGAATTATGGGAAGCTATTGAGTTCTGATAGGCTGGGCTTGTTTGAATCATCTCTTGTAGATCACCATACTTTCTGGCCACTTCTCTACCTAGACGCAACTTCCTATCTTGTAATAGTTGTTCCAATTTAACTGGCGACCCAAAAGATTCAAATTTCGTTTTATCTGATTTTTTGATAATCAAAACATAAGGTGGATACAAGGTTGTGGGAATAGAATATTGACTACGCGAAGTTGCTTTCTCACGGTAAATCATACAAGGAAAACACACTGGCGCTCCATCGTCCAACATTTTACTTATTCTGACTTCTGGGGCAATCAAGGTGTCGAAGTGGACGTCAGGATTGTGGTATTCAATTTCACTAATTAATCCATCACAAATTCCCTTGCTTGAAAACTTACCGCTTTCGATATGAAATGGCGGGGTGTCACTCATGACCCAAGTTATTTTGAATGGCTGGTTTGCCACTACCGGTAAGGCTATTAATAACGCCGAAAGTAATAAAAAGGTAACAACTCGAAGAAATGCCATCAAACATCATATCTCAGTACTTGGTTATTCAATCATAAATTAGCCCACACGATTTTTAAAGGTGTATGTAGCATTATTAATCACTCAATAGATTCGTGGAACTTTTACCTTTATTCAGGTAGTATTTTGAACTCAACATCAGTGGATATGGCGATTATGTACACACCTCATCAGATAGATTGCATGCAACAACTTGGCGTGTCGTTTTTGCAGCCTGTTGCACCACCTAAAAAGGCAGATTCTGAGTCTACACCCGTTCAAGATGTATTGCTGCCCGAGTCATTACTCACCGATTTAAAAGTCGTGTTTCCCGATTTACTTATCGATGGAGAGCGAATTCATCTTACGAATAAATTTAGCTGGTTAATTCAAGCTAACACGACACGTGTGATTGCCACTAAAACCCAATTAATTACGCCGAGTTTAAATGTGATGACTCATCAACATTGGCGCAAAGTTTGGGAGCAAATAACCGACCATGCGGTGCCTTTTGGCTAACGCATTATCAAACTAACGTCAGTCTTCAATGTGACTCTTAGTTAATAAGAATGAATCTTAGTGAGTGAGAGTAAATAGAAAAGAAAATAGAAAATCGTGAAAACCCAATTAGAACCACTGAATCACTCACACCTCCCCGAGTTACTTAACATTGAACAAAACGCTCATGTGACACCGTGGTCAGAGAAAATCGTCAATCAAAGTTTTTCGCCGCGAAGTCACAATGTTGGTTTATTCAAAGTCAACGGCAACCAGTTTGAGCTTATTGGATACTATTTTTCAGAAAGTATTGCAGGTGAGGTATCGTTAGAAAATATATGTGTGGCCAATGAGTATCAGGGACGAGGTCTGAGTAAGCGCTTAATGAGTGATTTAATTACCCATAGCCAGTCCGCAGGCGCAGAAGAAATTTGGTTGGAGGTGCGTGCGTCTAATACGGCTGCAATCGCACTTTATGAAGCCTTTGGGTTTGAACAGCAGGGGATACGGCGCCAATACTACGCTATTCCAAATTCAAACTTAAAAGAAGACGCATTAACAATGAAGCGTGTCCTTTAAAAAAATACAAAATTTCAATTCTTTAAAAAAATATCCAAAATATAAGCTAATTTTCAAAAGCCGATTATATTTAGTAGACGCAATTTAAAAATGGACCGTCTATGCCTTTCCCTAAGTTAGTCTCAGCTGACACTATCGAACGTTATGAACAGAAAATAAAAGTATTGGAGTCTGACAAACAAGTTGTTGATGCTCTTAAAAGTAGTGTGGCCTACATTGAATTTCTACCGACTGGAGTCGTCACTTACGCCAACGATCTTTTCTTGTCTGCAGTAGAGTATGAATACGATGAAGTAGTTGGTAAACACCATCAGCTATTATGTGAACCCGAATATGCAGCAAGCCAAGAGTACAAAGACTTTTGGGCATCGTTGGCGGCTGGACAAAGCAATCATGGGACGTTTTTACGAGTTCGAAAAAGCGGTGAAGTACTTTGGATTAACGCAACGTATTTCCCAATATTTAATGATGAAGGAGATGTTGTAAAAGTTGCTAAAGTTGCGGCAGATGTCACTTCCAAAAAGCTTCAGTTAGATAGTCAAGAAGCGGTTGCTAAAGCGTTAATGCAATCCTTTGCTTTCATTGAATTTACACCTGATGGCAAGATCGTAAATGCGAACAAAAACTTTTGTGACACCATGAATTACAAACTAGAAGAAATTGTTGGGAAAGAACATAAAATATTCTGCCCGGATGGCTTTTTATCTCAATACGATAGCTTTTGGCGAGAATTGGCAAGTGGCGAATTTAAGACTGGAATGTTTGAAAGAATAACGAAAACAGGCACAAGTATCTGGTTAGAGGCGACCTACAACCCCGTCAAAGACAAATCCGGTAAGGTGACACGAGTGGTTAAATTTGCTCAAAATATTACTGAGCGAATAAATCAGTATGAAATGGTAGAGGAAACGTTTGAAAGCTCAAGACAATCAGCACTGCAAGCGGCAGAAATTACCTCTCAAGGTCAAGCGTCAATTCAAACTGCAACCCGGACAGCTGGTCAAATAAACCAAGCGGTTGATCAGGCTACCGATTTAATGAATCGTCTGACAGAACAATCTCATCAAATCACCCAAATTGTAACAACCATTTCGAGTATTGCAGAACAAACGAATTTACTTGCACTAAATGCCGCAATTGAGGCGGCTCGAGCAGGGGAAGCCGGTCGTGGTTTTGCCGTTGTTGCGGATGAAGTTAGAAATTTGGCTGCAAATACAAGTCGCGCAACTCGTGAAATCGCCGATATTGTTCAGCTTAATTCTGAATTGACCAAACAATCTGAAGACAATATGGGAATAATTCAAACCAATGTCACTGAAGTGAACGAGCAGCTAGAATCGGCCATGCATTTGATTCAAGACATCCGCACAGAGTCAGAAAAAATTGCGAATACGGTGACACAACTGTCGACCTCCTAACAGTCTTGAGTCGGGTTTAAAAACCAAGAAAACAACCACAACAGAATTGACATTTACATCGATAGAATAGAGGAATCGCTTTTGTCGAATAAAAATTAATAAAGCTTGGTAATTAGTAGTGAAAATATTGATTAAAGTTTGTTTGATGCGTTGTTTATCAGCTCAAGATCGGCGAAAATAGCCGACAAATTTTATGATAGATTTGGGCCTGTTCAAATGCGCCCATTTTTCAATTTTAAGAACCAATTTAATGTCTGATCAAAACGTATTAAACGAAGTAAACAAACGTCGAACGTTTGCGATTATCTCGCACCCCGACGCCGGTAAAACAACCATCACTGAAAAGGTCCTTTTATTCGGACAGCAGTTACAAACTGCCGGTACCGTTAAAGGCCGAGGCTCAAACCAGCACGCCAAGTCTGACTGGATGGAAATGGAAAAAGACCGTGGTATTTCAATCACCACCTCTGTGATGCAGTTCCCTTATAATGACCGACTGGTAAACCTACTTGATACTCCGGGACACGAAGACTTTTCAGAAGATACGTATCGTACCCTAACGGCGGTTGACTCATGTTTAATGGTTATCGACACGGCTAAAGGTGTCGAGGATAGAACTCGTAAGTTAATGGAAGTAACACGTCTTAGAGACACGCCGATCATTACTTTCATGAACAAATTGGACCGTGACATTCGCGATCCGATGGAAGTCATGGACGAAGTTGAATCAGAACTAAACATTGCTTGTGCACCAATTACTTGGCCAATTGGCTGCGGAAAGCTTTTTAAAGGCGTGTATCACATTCACCGTGATGAAGTTATTTTATATGCGTCAGGTCAAGGTCATACAATACAAGAAGTCAGAACTATCAAAGGGTTAGACAACCCAGAAGTTGATGCTGAAATCGGTGAAGATTTGGCTGAGCAATTACGCGATGAGCTAGAATTGGTTTTGGGTGCGTCACACGAATTTGAACTAGATCTATTTTTGGCTGGCCAATTGACTCCTGTTTACTTTGGTACAGCACTTGGCAACTTTGGTGTTGACCATATGCTAGACGGTTTGACTGAATGGGCGCCAACGCCTATGCCACGTCAAACAGATGTAAAGGAAGTGACAGCACAAGACGATAGCTTTAGTGGTTTTGTCTTTAAAATCCAAGCAAACATGGACCCAAAACACCGTGACCGAGTGGCGTTTATGCGCATCGTGTCTGGTAAATATGAAAAGGGTATGAAGATGAAGCACGTGCGTCTTGGTAAAGATGTTCGTATTTCAGATGCGTTGACCTTTGTTGCAGGTGACCGTGCTCAAGTTGAAGAAGCCTACCCAGGTGACATCATCGGTTTGCACAACCACGGTACCATTCAAATTGGTGACACCTTTACTCAGGGTGAAGACATGAAGTTTAGCGGTATCCCGAACTTTGCACCTGAGTTGTTCCGCCGTATTCGCCTAAAAGATCCTCTGAAACAAAAGCAGTTATTAAAAGGCTTAATTCAGTTATCAGAAGAAGGTGCTGTTCAGGTATTTAGACCACTTGATAACAACGATTTAATCGTTGGTGCGGTTGGTGTACTTCAGTTTGATGTCGTTGTTCAACGACTTAAGTCAGAATACAACGTTGAAGCAATATACGAAAATATCAACGTGGCAACGGCGCGTTGGGTGACCTGCAGCGATGAGAAAAAGCTGGATGAATTCCGCCGTAAATGTTCATCGAACCTAGCGTTGGATGGCGGTGACAGCTTAACTTATATTGCACCAACTCGAGTTAATTTGAACTTGTCGATGGAACGTTATCCAGACGTTCAATTCTCTGAGACACGCGAACATTAGTTCAGCAGACAAGTTATATAAAGGTAAATAAATGAACGTTTTCCAATTAGTACAAGATAGATTTAAACAAGCGCTGAGCAAAATTGAAGGTGCAGAAAACGCGCCGGCACCACTAGCAAAAAGCACTCGACCTGAGTTTGGCGAATACCAGTTTAATGGTGCGATGGCACTGGCAAAAATTTTGAAGCAAAAGCCGCGTGATATTGCCCAAGTTATTGTTGATAACGTAGAGCTTGACGACGTAGCTGAGAGTCTAGAAATTGCAGGACCTGGCTTCATTAACGTAAAACTTCGTCCAGAATGGTTGGCAAAACAAGTTGAACGCGCCATTGCTGATCCTCGACTGGCCGTTGAAACACAAACGGCACAAAAAGTGGTTGTTGACCTTTCTTCACCTAACCTTGCTAAAGAAATGCACGTTGGTCACTTGCGCTCGACCATCATTGGTGACGCCGTCGCCCGTGTCATTGAGTTCTTGGGCCACGATGTAATCCGTCAAAATCACATGGGTGATTGGGGCACACAGTTTGGTATGTTGATAGCACACCTGCAAGACAAACTTGCCGCGGACCAAGTTGCAACAACAGCACTGTCTGACTTAGAAGACTTTTACCGCGAAGCAAAAGTACGTTTTGACGAAGAAGAAGGCTTTGCTGATCGCGCTCGTGAGTACGTAGTGAAACTACAAGGTGGTGATGAGCAATGTAAAGCGTTGTGGGAGCAATTCATCGAAGTGTCGATTCAGCATTCAGAGGAAGTGTACGAAAAATTAAACGTAAAACTGACCAATGACGACATTATGGGTGAAAGTGCCTACAACCCAATGTTACCTGGAGTTGTAGCAGACCTTAAAGAACAGGGTATTGTCGTTGAAGACCAAGGTGCGCAAGTTGTATTTATTGAAGAGTTAGCAAATAAAGACGGTGAACCAGCGGTTTATATTGTAGAAAAGTCTGGTGGTGGTTACTTGTACTCGACAACTGACTTAGCAGCAATGAAATACCGTTCATTTGATTTAAATGCTGACCGTATCATCATTTTCACTGACGCACGTCAGGCGTTCCACTTCAAACAAGCTGAAATCGTTGGTCGTAAAGGCGGCTTATTAAAGCCAGAAACGACATACGAACACGGTCCATTCGGCATGATGTTAGGTAAAGACGGCAAGCCATTTAAGACGCGTACAGGTGGTACAGTTAAGTTGGCTGACTTACTTGATGAAGCGGTTGAACGCGCAGAGAAGTTATTAGCTGAACGCGCAAACGAATTAACAGCTGAAGAACAAAAAGAAGTCGCTCGTAAAGTCGGTATTGGCGCAATTAAATACGCCGACTTGAGCAAGAACCGTACTACGGACTACATTTTTGACTGGGATACCATGCTGAGCTTTGAAGGTGATACTGCGCCATACTTGCAATACGCGTACACACGTATTCAAAGTATTTTCAGAAAAGCTGGAATCGATACATCTGACTTTAATACAGCAGTAACAATTAGCGAAGCGCAAGAAAAAGCGTTAGCGGTTAAGTTGTTACAATTCGTTGAAGTGATTGGTTCAGTTAGCCAAAACTTAACGCCACATGTTCTTTGTACTTACTTATACGAGCTAGCTAGCTTGTTCATGAGCTTCTACGAAGCTTGCCCAATCTTAAAAGATGGAGTCGAAGAAGAAGTAAAACAAAGTCGTTTGGCTCTAAGCTTGTTGGTTGCTAAGACAATGAAACAAGGCCTAGATTTACTAGGCATTGAGACAATGGAAAAGATGTAAGCTATCTTAGTCCAGAGATAAGAAAAGCGGTGCTTGTTATAAGCGCCGCTTTTTTGTTTAGCCATTTAAGTGTTTATTAGACCAATTCAAACTAAGTTCATATTCATAACCGGCTTAATACTGTCATTAGTCTACGAGCTCAATTAATTGAGCTTAGAGCGAGAACATTATTGGCATCAATTTGAAGCGCCTGCTTTAAGTATCGTACCAACGTTTTTGAAACCTCGGGTTCGTGCTTACCCCCTAAATGTTTAGCCAAGGCCGTTTCCAGTAAATACATGTATGCTTCCCTCGCCACACCTTGTTTAGGGCTGTGTCCCGACTGTCGAGCCACCAATAAGGTCGTTGACGCAACGGTACTGGCTAAACTTGCATATTGCCTTACTTGTTTGATATCAACCCGATTATCATACAGCCCAGCCCAGATATATAGTGGTTTGTTTACCCTGCGCCAATGAGAAAGAGGCGATTTTTGCTCAAGAGTGATTAGCGCATTTTTATCGTCAGGTGCCGCAGCTAGATTACTAAAAAACGTGAGCCGTTGACCATTTGAATCTCGAATATCTTTACTATCAACAAATTGAATGGCGTGACCTAAATCTGGTGGCGGCGCGCCGGCAAACCCAAATTTGAATAAGTCAGGTGTGAAGCTCAATCCCGCCAAAGCTGAAAAGCCGCCAAAAGAGTGACCAACAATTGCTATCTCAGTTTGGGAAACCTCTGGGAAGCTTTTCAAGGCCTCTAGACTATCGATAATGTCCCGTTGAACAATACCGTCACCGAAGTCTTTGTTTGCGCTGTGGGTATAGCGGTGACCCATTCCAATAGACGCTCTGAAATTAGGTTGCCACACTGCATACCCCCTTGAAGCTATAAATGCGACAAGTGGATCCCAACGCCCGTAATCACGTGACCAAGGGCCACCGTGAGGAAAAACAACAAGCGGAAAGGGGGAATCTAATTCGAAATTCTGCTCTGGTCGGGATATTTTTGAATCAGTTGAGTTAGATACAACAACTCGACTAGGCAATGTCAAATAGCCAAACTGCCACATTTTGTCACTAACCTGATATTCGACGACTTGGGTATAGGTTTGGTTCCGTAACGTTGTTAAATCCTGTGTCTCAGAAAGTACTAAGGTATGTCGTTGGTTTGTATTGTGATCAATCCAGACATAGTCTCGGTTAGAGCGGTTGGCGCTTTCATCATTCACTAACCAAAATTGACCATCAATACTAGCTTGGATATTTAGTATTTTGTCTTTATTCTTAAATACTTCATGCGCCCGTTCAAGTTTATTTTTTGCCTGTGGCGTCAGGGGAATATAGGTTCGAAGAAGATCATTGATAACAAGTAATTCTGGATCAAATACTTGGGCAAAACCGGTTTCAATGCTCGACGTCTCATTTTGTTGGTTAATAACACCGGCCAGATCAAATTTGTCTGAGCTAAAAAAGCTATGTGTTTGATTAGTTGTTTTATTCAATAAGCTTTCGGAGAAGACGGGGGTGATTTGCTTGTCTATGAGAGTTATTTTATGAAGCCTTGCCTTGTCACCGTTTAAGCGGGCATTGACGTACAAAGACTGATTTTTACTGCCGATTCCCACTAAATTACAAGGATCGCCAATAACACAGGTAGCAATTAAACCAAGTTGCTCCATCCCAATCGGAAACTGATTAACATCATTGACCACCTGATAAATCTCTAACTGTTTGTCTTTATATAGCTTAATAAATTGAATGGGATTAACATTTTCGTTCGTAGAATGAAGTAATACATCGTCAACTTGAAAATCAGAACTGAACAATCGTTGAGCGGGTGTATTTAGCGTGTACTTGTAAAGCTCATACTGATTGGTCCTCATATTTTTTTTATGAACAAGTACACCAACATTGTAAGTGTTGCTCAGTCCTATCCATTTTGCTTCATGACGGCTGTTGAGAGTGGCTACAAACTGCGGATAACTGTTGGGTTTATTGTCAACTACACTTACTTTATTTTCATTTTGAAATATTAAGTACTCGTCTGATCTTGCCCATTGAAGCTTATTGATCTCTGAGCTAGTTAAAACTTTATAAGGTTTAGAATTGGGTAACACTTTAACCCACAATTCTTGAACGTTGAGTTTGTTATTGTGCTTGATAAATGCAACAGATTTACCAGACGGACTGAGGATCGGCTTTGGCTCATCAATTAGTTCAAGAATGGTACTACGGCTTAACAAAGGCCCACCAAGGGAGTCCATTTGCTCAGGTTTATGTTGCCGCATTTCCTGAGTTTTTAATTCATTAGCTTGAGCCATGGAAACACTTGCACTGAACGTAATCACGATTAATAAAAAAATAGAGATAAATTGCGCCATCGAAGTATTACCCCTTATTTAGTTTGTGGTAACTTCTGAAAGGTTGGTCACTGCAAGCTTATCCTCAGGAGTTTTGCGACGGCGATATACACCAACAAATGGATTAAGGAATAAAAAGCTGACCACCGCCGGTAAACTGAATACCACAAATAACCCGAGCCAAACCAAGCGAGTTGGATTTGAGAGTTTGTGGAAGCGCATAAAAAAGAGCCCTAAAGCTAAGCTAATTAAATGCAAAACAAACGCCGCAGTATTGATGGAACTTGGATAATTGGCAAACGGTTTTTTAAGGTCTGTATGACGCATCACGGCGCCACTCTCCGTCGATAACAGATCAAATAGGGATGCTCGGCCAAAATAAAGAACAGGCGAAATCAAATAATCAAAGTACATGACCCATTTCGGGTAGATATATGGTGTAAAGCGAGTTTCAGCTATGGGCGTGTATCCGCCATCAAATTGGCTCAAAATGACGCTAGCTGCGGGTTTGTCCAAACCAAAATAATCACGACCGTAATACATCATGGCGAAGCCTTGAGGAAGCTCTACTGCATTTGCTCCCCAGATTTGTTCAATAGGAACTGGGTGCGGAAGAGCAACTAAGCTTTGCAGAGGAGTATATTGATCTAGATAAGCCTGGTTGGTGAAAAGCACGATGCGTTGATTTGTTACCAAGTACGTATAGCCATTATTTTGTCTCGGCATGGTCATAAAGAACTCATTAGGTTCTAAGGTAAAACGAGTTTGAATGTATTCTTGTTCAAAATCGACCCAAACAAGGCTTTGTTTGGTGACATAGTGATTGGGTGCAAGCCATGGTACTTCATCAAACTTATCTTCTGGTTTAGCTAAGCGAAAGTCTTCGATAAAGCCGTTTTTGCCGATGGCTATTGTGTTTTTATCAAGCTGTTTCGAGTTAGGCAATATAAGCCCTAGATCATGAGAAAATAGCCACTCGGTGTCACTAGTGTCGGAGAGTCTGCTGCCAACATCGTCGACATAAAGCTGACCAAGTCGACCTTCTTTTTGATTGTACATTTTAAAGCTAACCGTATCGGCCAGTTTGGCTTGTGCAACTAAGCTACTTTTTTGTGGGTGATTCGAGTCTTTAAGTAAATGAGGCAGAAGCTCTTCGTTTTTAACTCGATAAAGATAACTTATTACATCTTTAGGAGGAGCGAAGTCTGGGTGGGTGCCGAGGATAAAATTAGGTATGTGATAAAACACTGAAGTTAGAACAAGTAATATGACACTTAAGCAAAAACTCATTGGTACAGAGATTAACAATATATCCAATGGACGACGCAAAAACGTTGATAAATCTGGTTTGAAGCTGCGTAAATTCAAATAAAGTAAAATCACATTGAATATTATCACTGGCCCAAATTGAGCAAGTGTTGAATTTGCAATTGGAGCCAAAACGACGACCATTATTGCCACCAAACTTATGGCGCCCCAACTCGCATTTAGAATTATGAATTGACCTAATTGGTATGCGAGTACACACGTCAAAAATAGGTAAACGATATAACTGTAGTGGCGTGTATCTACAATGTAAGTGCCGCTTATATCAATACCCATGGTAGCGATTAGCCATGGGAACGCGACCGCAATGAAAATAACCACTAGACCGACAAAGAGTAGGCCAAGGTAAATCTTACTCAAGTTGACCGGCCGATGAATAAGAAATGTCCAATGGTTTTTGCGTTTGTGTAAAAGCATTTGCAACAAACCGAAACAAAACGATCCGCCTATAAGTAGCAAGTTATTAAATAATGATTGGGCAATGTGATGCTCAAGAAGGGGCTTTTGTTTACTGATAAAACCAAATGCAGCCAATAGCAATAAGGCCCACAGCCATGCCCATTTTTGATATCTAGTTAATTCACTTTTAAATATTTCGAACATAATTAACCTCTTTGGGCGCGTGGCGCATTATGGTTTTTGGTTAGAAACGCATTTACTGCAGCTGGTAACGACATCTCGTTGACGGCCAATACTGTGGCTCCGCTTTTGTCTAGGTAGTCTCTGGTGGCACTTTCGTTTTGGTCGACAAGGTAAAGATGGTGAGCACCATCGATGAGTCTGTAGGTCAATAACCCTTCGACTTGATGTGGGTTAACATTCGATTGGCTTAAATCGACAATCCAATGGCGGATTCTGTCGGTAAATGTATCTGGTGATGACTGATTTTTTAACACCCCTTTTTCTAATATAATAAGGCTATCAGCAAGGCGTTCTATTTCTTCCATTTGATGAGAGCAATAAATAATAGTCATGTTTTCTTTGGCATCACAAAATAGTAACGCTTCAATAAATGACTGCTTTGCAATGACATCAAGACCTAAAGTAGGCTCGTCTAGAATCAATAAGCTTGGAGACTGAGCTAATGCCATGGCTAAATTTAGTCCTGCGCGCTCACCACGGGACAGTCCAGATATTTTTTGTTTTGGATCAACATCGAAGTAACCGACGACTTGTTGGTATAAGTCTTCGTTCCAGTTTTTGTACATTGACTTTTGCATAGCTAATAAGGCGTCAACGCGCATCCAGACTGGTAAAGTGTGTTCTTCATTAACATAACCAACTTCACCTCTAATGTGAGCAGGTAAAGAGCGACAGTCTTGATTGAACAGTTTCGCCTGTCCTGAAGTCGCTGTCTCAACACCGAGTAGCACTCGAAAAAGCGTAGATTTTCCCGCACCGTTGCTGCCGACGATCGCGTGAATACCACCTGAATTGAGAGTTAATGACAAGTCATTTAATGCTACTTTGCCATTAAACTCCTTGGTGAGATTTGTTATACAGATACACGTATTATCCATTATTGTTTCCTGCATTATTTTTTTTGTGGAGTAAATCAAGCGCAGTGTCCACTGCATCTATAAGCGCTTGTTTATCAAAGTCTAAATAAGCCACTTCATTAACAAATGACTGAACTGCGTTGTTTAGTTGAGTTTGTTGCTCTTCTTGGCTGTACTTCTGCTTTGGCTTAGCGACAAATACACCAAGACCAGAGCGGGCCTCTAACAACCCTTGGCTGGTTAATTCGTTATAAGCTTTTGCGACAGTGTTTGGGTTGATGGTCAATTGTTGTGCCAAGCCTCTTACACTAGGAAGCTTGCTACCAATAGGTAAATCACCACTGGCAATTTGAAGGCGCAGACCATCGACTATCTGTCGGAAGATAGGTCGGGTATCACCGGGTGTGATCTTTATATTTGCTACCGCGATTGCTGTCATTAACCACTCTGTTTTGTTTGGTGTACTATCTGTAGTAGTACACTAGATACAGTGTGGCTAAAAAGCAAGCGTTTTGTATAAAAAAAGCCCAAGATAAAAATCCTGGGCTTTATAGGAATAGGGCGTTATTTACAAAAGGATGGCCCTGAGCTCACTTCATTCGGTTTAGAATCACATTTGCGATTGAAGGTAATTCTCTAAGCCAATCGTTTTGATTAGACGCAACTGTTGTTCAAGCCAGTATGCGTGGTCTGACTCTGTATCATCAATGAGCGTTTGCAACATGTTACGAGTTACGTAGTCTTGTTCTTTTTCGCAAAGCGCCATGGCACTTTTTAGTGCTTCATCGACCGCGTATTCAACGCGTAAGTCACTTTCAAGCATTTCAGGGACTGTCTTACCGATATGCAATCCGTCTCGTGTGACCATGTCAGGAGTGCCTTCTAAGAACAAAATACGTTCGATGAGTAAAGAAGCATGACCTTTTTCGTCATCAAACTCATGATCAATTCGCTCAAATAACTTAGATAAGCCCCAGTCCTCATACATACGAGAGTGAATAAAGTATTGATCCATCGCCGCTAACTCATAGGCGAGTAGACCATTTAACGCGTCGATAACCGATTGTTTACCTTTCATGTTGGACTCCTTTAGTCGAGTTGGGCTTGTAAGTATTTTTCAATGCCAAGGTTTTCGATTTGGTATTCTTGCGTTTCTAACCAATCGAGGTGTTCTTCTTCACCTTCCAAAATCTCTGTTAGTAAATCACGTGATACGTAATCTTGTTGCTCTTCACAAACAGCAATCGCTGCACGCATTTGGTTTATTTGTGTCAACTGGAATTGGGTGTCACACTTCATCATCTCTTCAGTGTGTTCACCGATAGACAAAGCGCCAAGTTTTTGCAGGTTTGGCAACCCTTCTAAAAACAATATTCGTTCGATAAGTTTATCTGCTTGCTTCATATCTAGAATCGATTTTTTGTAGCACTTATCGTTGAGTTTTGAGAAGCCCCAGTTTTTGTACATACGAGCGTGCAGGAAGTATTGATTAATTGAAGTTAATTCAATCGTCAAAATATCATTGAGGGTAGTAATGATGGTGCGGTTACTTTGCATGGTTAAAATCCTATCTTGGGCATATAGGATAATTATAGAGCAAAAATGGATTTTTGCAAAAATAACCAATTAAAACAAGGGGTTAATAATGATAATCATTATTGATTAGATTGGTGTTTGTCGGGGTTTCAGCTAACTAACTGACTTCCTTGAATAAAGACTCATCGATGATTACTTTGTCGATGACGCTTTGAGCTACTTTAGTACAGTTACCACATTCTTGACCGACAGGCAGGTGTTGTTTTAGTTCACGTAAATTACCAACGCCATGTTGCTCGACGACTTCTTCGATATCTTTATCTGTGATGCCTTTACAAAGACAAACGTACATGAGAACCACCCTCTTTATTTGATGCAAGTGATAATAATTCTCATTAAGTCTTCTTGCAAGTATTTCTTTGTTATTTTTATGTGTTTTTTCAGGGTGATTTATGTTTTTTTAACTAAATCGATAATTTCGATAGGATTAATCGGAAATTCAACTTGGTTTCTCAAATGTCGTCTATATATACTAGTTGCATAATTTATTAACAAAACAACTTTGGAGATACCCATGGGCGTATTAGTAGGCCGCAAGGCACCAGATTTTTCAGCTGCAGCAGTTTTAGGCAACGGCGAAATCGTTGACAACTTTAACTTTGCAGAAGCAACTAAAGGTAAAAAAGCAGTTGTATTCTTCTACCCATTAGACTTCACTTTCGTTTGTCCTTCAGAGCTTATCGCTTTTGACAAGCGTCTTGCTGAGTTCCAAAAGCGCGGTGTAGAAGTAATCGGTGTTTCTATCGATTCTCAATTCAGCCACAATGCATGGCGTAACACTGCTGTTGAGAACGGCGGTATCGGTCAAGTTGGTTACACACTAGCTGCAGACGTTAAACACGAAATCTGTCAAGCATACGACGTTGAGCACCCAGAAGCGGGCGTTGCTTTCCGTGCATCTTTCCTAATCGACGAAGAAGGCATGGTTCGTCACCAAGTTGTCAACGACTTACCATTAGGTCGTAACATCGACGAGATGCTACGTATGGTTGACGCTCTTAACTTCCACCAAGAGCACGGCGAAGTATGTCCAGCTGGTTGGGAAGAAGGTAAAAAAGGTATGAAAGACACGCCAGACGGTGTTGCTGCTTTCTTATCTGAGAATGCTGACACGCTATAATTTAAATCTTAAGATTTAAAAACAAAAAAACTCTCGTTTATCGGGAGTTTTTTTATGCCTCCAATTTAGCAAAGAGTTGGATTTCTGATCTAAAGGAGATTCTTAAACCCCTAACAATTTGTTAGACTGACAACAACAATTCTTTTCTATTCACCATTGAGTATTTTTGTGAAGCAGACCGTTCAACAGTGTTTTTCAGATCAAGGCGCACTTGCTAAAGCAATACCTGGATTTAAGGCTAGGCAATCGCAGTTAGATATGGCAACTGCGGTCGCCGCGACAATTAAAGACCAAAAGCAGTTAGTGGTTGAAGCGGGAACGGGTACGGGAAAAACATTTGCTTATTTGGCCCCAGCATTGTTGGAAGGTAAAAAGGTCATTGTCTCAACCGGAACAAAGGCTCTTCAAGAGCAGCTGTTTCATCGCGACTTACCCCTCGTAAAACAAGCCTTAAAGCCTAGAATGAAAACGGCTTTGCTAAAAGGGCGAGCCAATTACCTTTGCCTCTACCGCATGGATCAGTATGGTCAGCACCCGCCTTTTGATGATGCCGACTTTGTAACTGATTTGTCTAAGGTTAGGCGCTGGAGTTCAGAAACTGACTCTGGCGATTTAGGTGAGTTGACATCTATTGAAGAAAATAGCCGAGTTATTCCATTCGTTACAAGTAGCGTCGACAATTGTCTAGGAAAAGACTGTCCTAATATTGGTGAGTGCCATGTGTTGAATGCTCGAAAGAAGGCCCTCGATGCTGATTTAATCGTCGTAAACCATCACTTGTTTTTTGCAGACATGTCGCTAAAAGACACGGGCTTTGGCGAGTTGATCCCTGATGCTAATGTCATTATTTTCGATGAGGCCCATCAAATTCCAGATATTGCCGCCGAGTATTTTGGTGAGCACTTCTCATCAAGACAAGTTTTTGAATTATGCAAAGAGATACAGGCTGAATATCAAACCAACTTACGTGATGTCTCTCAACTTAACAAAGCTGCGCAAAACTTAGAGAAAAACATTCTAGACATGCGTTTGGTGTTTGCCATTGATCCGGAAAAAGGCAATTGGCGAGAGAAGTCCAAACAAGACAATATTCAAGAGGCGATGAAACTCGTTCACAAGTCTTTTGATTTTTTGTACGACGTATTGAAAATGGTGGTTTCTCGAACCGAAGCAATTGACTCTTGTTTTGAGCGCTTGTGTCAGTTGAGAGGAAAGTTTGATCGAGTTAATCACATTGAAGAGACGGGTTATAGTTACTGGTACGACACGACAAAGAGACACTTTACCCTTCATACAACGCCATTGAGTATTGCCGACAAGTTTGGCAGTTTTGTTGAAGAGTCTGACGCGAGCTGGGTCTTTACCTCCGCAACCGTGTCTGTCGATGAGGAGTTTGGCCATTTTACTTCGTTATTAGGTTTGCCAGACGCAAGAACACAAATTTTGGGCAGTCCTTTTGATTATCAAAAACAAGCCTTGTTTTGTGTCCCACGCTATTTCCCAGAGCCAAATGATAAAACAGCGGTAAGAGCATTCGCAGAGCTTGCGCTCGAATTGATTGAAGCGAGCAAAGGGCGAGCGTTTTTGCTCTTCACTTCACATCGAGTTATGACGCTGGTGGGACAAATGCTCGATGGAAATACTTCTTTACCATTGTTGATGCAGGGCACGACAAGTAAGCGTTTGTTACTCGAAAAGTTTACTAAACTAAAACACGCTGTTCTTCTAGGTACGAGTTCTTTTTGGGAAGGGGTTGACGTTCGAGGCGACGCCTTGTCTTTGGTAATGATTGATAAATTACCATTTGCCTCACCTGATGAGCCCTTATTACAAGCCAGAATGGAAGACTGTAAATTAAAAGGACAAGACCCTTTTCAACAGGTACAAATTCCACAGGCCGTGATTTCTCTAAAGCAGGGTGTTGGACGCTTAATTCGAGATGTAACAGACAGCGGTGCTTTGGTAATATGCGACCCTAGGTTAGTAACAAGACAGTATGGCGAAGTTTTTATGCGGAGCTTACCAGACATGCGACGCACTCGAGATACCGATTTAGTTAAACAATTCTTAACGACTTTATAGAAAATAACATGAAACTATTAGCATTAGACGCCGCAACAGAGGCATGTTCGGTAGCAATTAAAACTCCGACAGATTTATATGAATTTTTTGAGGTTTGTCCTCAACAACACTCACAAAAGTTATTGCCAGCCGTTGAGTCTTTGTTGGATAAGGCTGAGCTAAAATTAACCGACTTGGACGGTATTGTATATGGCTGTGGACCAGGTAGCTTCACTGGTGTAAGAATTGGTGTTTCTGTTACGCAAGGCTTGGCATTCGGTGCCGAACTTAAGGTCGTGGGGGTTTCTAATTTGGCAATGATGGCTCAAGAAGCCATTGAGCGGTTTGATGCTAAGTACGTCGTTTCTGCAATTGATGCTCGTATGTCAGAGATATATTTTGCTATCTATCGCAATGTGGATGGTCAGGCTGTTCCGATCATTGCAGACCTAGTTTGTAAGCCAGAGCAGTTAGCTGAAGTGTTAGCTGGCTTAGATAAAGATGTCGCTCATGAATTAGAGTCATCGAGTTACGCTGTAGGGACAGGCTGGGAAACTTATTTATCACAACTGAGTCGAGCCATCCCAGCGACACAAACCGATATAAGTTTGCCAAACGTTAAGTTTGCTTTTGCTCAAGCAGAGCCTAAGTTTACAAGTGATGAAGCTGTGGTAGCTGAGCTAGCACAGCCCAACTATGTTCGTGATGAAGTCACTTGGAAAAAGTTACCAGGACGTTAATAACTGAAATAGCCGTTTGCGCAGCCAATAAAATCGAAACGGAACTTTTTGTCTGTTTATTGGTCAAAACCCTGTGCGACTTCGTAAAGAAGGTAGAAGTGGTACTTTTGATTTTTACTGCGCATAATGGAGAGCAATAAGAAGTAGGATAGATTAAATATCAGCTCAGTACTCAGAATGCTAAACAATAGCGTTCTGTAGAGTTGACACTAAAGGTAACGTTGATGGCATTACGCGATCCAGATCGAACAAGACATAATCTTTTACAGGTAGCTGCTCAGTTATTTCAACAAAAAGGCTATAACGGCACTAGTTTGTCTGACATTTTAAAGCAGGCCGAAGTCTCTAAGGGCGCTTTGTATCATCACTTTGCGAACAAGCAGGAGCTGTTGTACGCAGTGGTCGATGAATTATTCAGAGATATGGTGTTTGCCCGTTGGGGAGACGTAATTTACGCTGAAGAGCCAATAGAAGCTATCGCTACGGTCGTTGACAGCATGGCACAAAACGCAACTGAAGACGATATGTGTAGTGGTTGCCCAATTCACAATCTACTTGCCGAACTATCAGCAACCGATGAAGGCTTAAGGTTACGTGTTGATTCGATTTTTAGAACCCATCAACAATTGATAGAAGAAGCCTTAGAATTAGCAAAAACCAAAGGACAAGCCAAACCGGAGCTCGACAGTAAAAGAGTCAGCTTGTTTTTTATGTGCAGCCTTAATGGCATGCCGCAAATGGTGACAAGTTGTCAATGTAGAGAGTTATTGACCGAACTGACCGCGGCTTTGGCTGATTACATTCGCAGTTTTAAACTTAATTAACTACGCTTTAATTAGGGCCTTTTATAAGCGTCCGTAAAGACACTTTTGAGAATGGTGAGCTAGGGAGTTTTTACCTAGCCCTATCGCTAAAGCAATGTGGTCTAAATCAGTCCACTCAATTAACGTGGGAGAGTAAAATGGCAGAAGTAAATGGCTTATCATCGTCGTTAGCACGCACGAGTTTCTCGAATTCTGAACAGAGCCCGGTTCAGAGACAGGAGCAGCAACGCGAACTTCAAACTAATCTCGCCAATGAACAAAACCAACGTACAGAACAAATAAATGAGTCTGCGCGTGAAGAAGTTCAAGTCCGCGAACAACAAGATTTGCAGAGTGAAGCGGCTCGTAATGAACAGCGTCAAAGGGATGAACAACTGAGAACCGATTCATCCGGTCCAAACCAAATCACGCCTCCAACCCAAGATACGATCAGACAATTAGAGCAAAGTGCGGCAACCCAGCAACAGCAAACCCAAAACGCAAATGGTCTGGGCCAAACAGCAATTAATTCATATAACAGTCTTAATGCACAACAGCAAAGCGATTTGCTACGCGGCCAAATAAATGTTGATATAACAGCATAATTTGTTATTTATAAAGTAGATTTAACCGTTTGGAGGTGCAATGAACGCATATAAAGGTTGTTTGGTAGGAATTGTATTATTGTTAACGGGGTGTGCAAGTTACCCTGACTCTGTTGCGGTTGCTGAAGGTACTCAATT
The DNA here is from genome assembly GCF_982872775.1 of Psychrosphaera sp. NCBI lineage: Bacteria > Pseudomonadati > Pseudomonadota > Gammaproteobacteria > Alteromonadales > Pseudoalteromonadaceae > Psychrosphaera > Psychrosphaera sp. The sequence continues at coordinate 19,483 of NZ_CEYNSH010000007.1, forward strand.
GGTTGAGTTTTCACAAGTGCAAAAAGAAGACAAGAAATATATAGGTCAAAAAGCGCGTTGGAGTGGCGTGATTGCTGGGGTCAAAAATCGCGCAGACAAGACTCAATTAGATGTTTTGTATTACCCATCGAGCAGTACCGGTCGACCTCAAATTAAAGACGAGCCAGCCGGTCGATTCAGAGTACTAGTGGACGGTTTCTTGGAGCCAGAAGTTTTCAAAAAAGGTAAATCTATTACGGCTCTGGGTGTCATTAAAGAAAAAGAAAGTCAAAAGATAGATGAATATGAATACGTTTATCCAACAATGACTGATGCCACTTTGCACCTATGGAAAAAGCTAAAACAGCCTGCTAAAGTCGAGTTTTATTATGGTTGGCCTGGTGCTCACCCTCGTTGGTACTGGCGTGGTGGTGTTCGTCATAAATACATCATTGGTGGCGCAAAAAAATCAAAGCCGACCGGTTTAATGAAATCAACAGATAACAAACAATAAAAATAAATATCTGAATAAGGTGAACAAAAATATGAAGCTCTTGTTGAGTAGTATAACAAGTGTCATTTTGGGTGCAGCGATGACCTTTGCTGTGCCAACTATAGCTAAAGATGAAACACCAAAATTAATTGATGGTGTCGACAAAGCTAAATTAGAATCGATTCTCAATTCGTCTCATCGTACTGCAGAAAGCAAAGAGCGTGATGAGTTTCGGCACCCAAAAGAAGTGTTCTCCTTTTTCGATATAAAACCAACCGATAAGGTTTTGGAAGTTTGGCCCGGTAACGGCTGGTACACCGAAATTTTGGGGCCGTATCTAAAGGAAGACGGTGAATTAATTGCTGCAACGTTTTCTACAATGAACCAAAACTCAAGCGATAAACGCAAGGCGTTTTGGTCCAAAGTCGCCCTTGAATATCGTGAAAAAGTCTCCGACACCGACATTTATGGTGACATTACATTTACCGAGCTTGACCCGCCTGAAGCACTGAAGGTTGCTGAACCTAACTCGGTAGACCTAGCTTTGATTATACGCTCTCTGCACATTTGGGATGAAAATGGCGACTTGCTCACTGGTTTGAAAGCCGTTTTTGATGCCATAAAGCCTGGTGGTACCTTGGGAATAATCCAACACAGAGCAGACTCTATCTCGGACATTTCTGCAATGGCTGCAGAAGGTTATTTGGGGCAAGATTATGTGATAAGCGCCGCCCAAAAAATAGGATTTGAGTTTGTTGACAGTTCTGAAGTCAATTCAAATCCACGAGATACCAAAGATTACCCAAGAGGGGTTTATACATTACCACCCACTCTTGCGATGGGGGCATTGGATCAAAATTTGTACCTCAGTATTGGTGAGAGCGACCGAATGACATTAAAGTTCATAAAGCCCCTTTTTGTAGGCCAACACAAACAATCTACGAATTAATTAGGTGAATACTAAGTTTATCAGCATTCCGTCAGGTCGAGTGTGTTATCTAGAGCACCAAGGCTCACCTGACAAACCGACGATTATTGCAGTACATGGCTGGTTGGATAACGCGGCATCGTTTCTGCCACTAAGTCGTGAAATGTCAGACTTCAACTGGATTATGGTTGATCTGATAGGGCATGGTGAGTCATCTCATCGACCAGCAGGTTGTCATTATCACTTTATTGACTGGGTAGAAGACTTGGTTGATATCATTGATACACTGAATCTAAACGAGCCTCCAGTTCTTTTAGGTCACTCAATGGGCGGCATGGTGTCGACTATTGTTGCAGGCCTTTATCCCGAAAAGATAACCAAATTAATATTGATTGATTCCGCGGGTATTTTAACTCAAGGTGAAGGCGATATTGCCAAAGAGATGCGTTCCGCTTTTGATTCGCGAAGAATTCTAAAGTCCAAAAAGAAACGAGTGCATAAAGACTTAGAGAGCGCAATAATCGCTAGGCAAAACGCAGGTGAACTTAGCTTTGAATCAGCGAAACTTCTTACCTTGAGAAATATTACTGTCGTAGAAGGCGGTTTTGAATGGAGAACAGACGTTAGGCTTCGAGCAAAATCACCTCTTCGTATCAATGATGACAGTGCCAAACAAATAGTCGCAAATATTCAGTCTCCTTGCTTGATCTTATTGGGTGAACAAGGTTATCAAATGGTTAAAGACAACTATAAAAAGTTCAGTCCTTATTACCACAATCACATTTTTTCGGAAGTACCGGGCCATCATCACTGCCATATGGACGAGCCTTTACCAATTGCTGAGCAGTTGGTTAAATTTTTACTATAATTGCGTGAATATTCATCATAAATGATAGTTTGGTTGTTTTTTGCTCTATTCAATTTGTCTCATCCGATGAGTTGGAGTAAGGTAGCGGATTATTTTGATAATAATAAAAATCAGCATTCAAATTTATTCAGGAGTTCGTTTTGGACAAGATTTGGTTAAATAAGTATCCTAAAAACGTACCAACAGAGATAGACCTTGATCCACAACACTCTTTGTTAGATGTCGTGAGTGAGAGCGTTAAGAAGTTTGCAAACAAAGACGCCTATACAAATATGGGTAAGTCGATCACATACAGCGAACTTGATCAGCAGGCCGAAGCATTTGCCGCGTATTTACAAAATACTCTAGGAATCAAAAAAGGTGACGCCGTCGCTATAATGATGCCTAACCTTTTACAATACCCAATAGCACTTATCGCTGTTCACCGCATCGGTGCTGTTGTTGTCAATGTAAACCCACTTTACACACCAAGAGAGTTAGAGCATCAACTAAACGACAGCAAAGCAAAGGCGATTGTTATTGTTGATAACTTTGCTTCTACTCTTGATCAAGTTATTGATAATACGCCGGTAGAGCACGTTATTTTGACTAAGATGGGCGACCTTCTTGGGCTTAAAGGTATAGTCGTTGATTTGGTCGTTAAGCACGTTAAGAAGATGGTTCCATCTTACAACCTGCCAAATGCGATTCCATTTAAACAAGCCTTGTCAAAAGGCAGAAGCCAAACAGTAACGCCAGTTAAGGTTGTTGGTGAAGACTTAGCATTTTTACAATACACCGGTGGTACAACGGGTGTGTCTAAAGGTGCAATGTTAACCCACGCTAATATGGTTGCGAACTTAGAGCAAGTCTCAGCCTTATTAGGTCCTTGTCTAAAAGAAGGCGAAGACCAAATTATCACTGCGTTACCGCTTTATCATATCTTTGCGTTAACGGCGAATTGTCTGCTTTTCTTAAAGTATGGCGGGACGAATGTACTGATTACTAACCCACGAGATATGCCAGGGTTCGTGAAAGAGCTAAGCAAGGTCAAGTTCACTGCAATCAGCGGTGTTAATACTTTGTTTAATGGTTTACTGAATACTCCTGGGTTCTCAGAACTAGACTTCTCAAGACTTAAGTTGAGCATCGGTGGTGGCATGGCAGTTCAGCGTGCGGTTGCTGAGCGTTGGTTAAACGTGACGGGTTGTGACTTACTGGAAGGTTATGGTCTAACGGAGTGCTCTCCAGTGGTTTCCTTTGTACCTTTTGATATTGGCAAGTACACAGGTAGTATTGGTGTCGCAACACCATCTACAGATGTACGTTTAGTTAATGACGAAGGCGAAGACGTTAAATTAGGTGAAGCGGGTGAGCTCCTTGTCAAAGGACCTCAAGTTATGCGCGGTTACTTAGGTAGAGCGGAAGCGACGGCAGAAGTATTAAACGACGGCTGGTTAGCAACAGGTGACATCGCTAAGATGGACGAAGAAGGTTTGTTGTACATCGTTGACCGTAAAAAAGACATGATTTTAGTATCTGGCTTCAACGTTTTCCCTAATGAAATTGAAGATGAAGTCGTGACGCATGAAGGCGTACTAGAGTGTGCAGCGATTGGGGTTCCACACGAGGTTTCTGGTGAAGTTGTTAAGGTATTTGTGGTTCGTAAAGATCCAAATCTTACAGCATCAGATGTCATCGATCACTGTCGTGAAAGATTAACAGGATATAAAGTTCCTAAACTGGTAGAATTCAGAGACGAATTGCCTAAATCAAATGTAGGCAAGATCTTACGTCGTAAGCTTAAAGACTAATCATCTGCTGAATTTATGCAAGATTATAAAAGCTGACTAAGGTCAGCTTTTTTTATGTCTATATTTCAGAAACTTGAGACAAGAGTACAACAAGAGAGTTATTGTGAGCGAACAAAATACGGAATATACCTACGTCGACACGCAAGATGCATTAGACCAATTTTGCCAGCAGGCAAGTAAATGTGATGTATTGGCACTGGACACAGAATTTGTCAGAACCCGAACCTTTTACGCGCAATTGGGACTTATTCAAGCTTATGACGGTGATTCTCTCGTTCTCATTGACCCATTAGTTGATTTGGATCTAGAGCCTTTTTGGTCACTTCTGACAAACCCCGATATCGTTAAGGTGCTGCATTCTTGCCACGAAGATTTAGAGGTGTTTAAGTATTATTCAGGACGTTTGCCAACCCCACTGTTTGATACTCAAATTGCCGGACAGTTTTTGAATGAAGGCACTGTATTAGGTTTTGGTGCCGCTGTTGAAAAAACCTTAGGCGTTACGCTTGATAAAGGCGAAGCTAGGACTAACTGGTTAAAACGTCCGTTGGATAAAACCCAACTCCATTACGCTGCGAATGACGTTAAATATTTATTACCTTTGTATCACGCATTTAATGATGAGCTTATCGAGCGTGGCCTTGACAGTTACAACCTACAAGAAGCACAACTCAAAGTAGAGCAGAAAAAAATTGAAAAAGACCCAGCCAAACTGTATCTAGATTTTGGTAATGGTTGGCAACTAAAACGTCGAGAATTGGCTATCTTAAAAGAGCTAAGTGCTTGGCGTTACCAGCAAGCGTTAAAGAAAAATTTGGCCTTGGGTTTTGTCGCTAAAGATGCTTCTTTATTTGCCATCGCCCAGCGTCGTCCTGGTGATTTAAATAGCCTTAAAAATATTCCTAATATCCACCCAAGCGAAATTAGGGTTCATGGCAAAGCTATGTTGCAATGTGTCGAACGAGCAAAGCGCTTAGAAATCGATGAATGTCCGGAAGTGATTCCTCGTTTGACCGACTTTTCTGACTATAAACAGGCTTTTAAACAACTTAAACAATTGGTGTCTGAAGCAAGTCGTCGACATAATGTCGCATTACCTTTATTGGCGACGAAAAAGCAGCTTAATCAATATATTCAATGGCAGTGGAAGGTACCTCATAGTAATCTTCCTGATTTTGACCTTCCGTGGAGACAACCACTTTTAGCCGAATATTTAAGTGAGTGGCGAAATCAATACTCCGTGGATAAATTAACGAACAACCCGCTTTTAAACAAGGGCTAACCTATGCAATTATGTACAATTTACAAGAGCTCAAAGAAGGCAGAGACTTACCTTTACGTTGAAAAAACGGATGATTTTTCGAAAGTACCAGAGCCTTTAATGAAGTTAATGGGAACTCCGTTACTCGTCATGACTTTAGACCTAGACCGTCGCAAGGAACTTGCACAAGCTGACCTGTCTAAAGTAAAACAAGAATTAGAAGAAAAAGGGTTTTATTTGCAAATTCCACCACCGCAAGAAAACCTACTAGATACTTTTAAAAACGATCAAAAAGCTTCAACAGGAGAAGCTTAAGAGAGGGGAAATGAAATTTAAATCTATTATTGCAGCTTTAGCTTTGTCTGTGCCATTTGCGTCTTTTGCTGCAGACAAGCCATCATTTGAGCAATATGTTGAGTCATTAAAAAAAGAAGCCATTTCAAAAGGTTTCGAGCCGGCATTTGTTAATGAACATCTCAGTGATTTGAAATATTTAAAGCGTGTTGTAAAAGCTGATAAAAACCAGCCAGAGTTTATCGAAACATTAGATACTTATTTACCAAAGCGAGTTCCAGAATGGAAAGTGACTCGTGCTCGTCAAGCGTACAAAGACAATAAAGAATTGTTAGATCAAATCGCCGAAGAGTATGGCGTTCAAGCTAGGTTTATTGTCTCTTTGTGGGCCTTAGAAACTAACTTTGGTCGTATTCAAGGTAAGATGCCAATTATCGATTCTATAGCAACATTGAGCTATGACGGTCGCCGTGAAGCGTTTTTCAAAAGACAATTATTTGCGTCATTAAAGATCCTTGAGCAAGGCCATATCGCACCAGAAAAATTTGTCGGCTCGTGGGCGGGAGCAATGGGTCAATGTCAGTTTATTCCTACCTCATTTTTGGCATATGCAGCCGACGGTGACAAAGATGGTAAAAAAGACATTTGGAACAACAAACACGATGTATTCGCGTCAATTGCGAACTACTTAAAACAAGAAGGCTGGGACAATAACAAAACATGGGGGCGCCAAGTTAAGCTTCCTGAAGGTTTTGATAAGAGTCTAATTATGCCTAAAGGCAGTAAGGGCCGCTCTGGCTGGTTAAAGAACTTCAAAAATAATGAGAAGACACTGGCTGAGTGGTCTGCTTTAGGCATCACACGTATGGACGGGCGTCCACTTCCTAAGGCAGATTTAACCGCGGCCTTGATCATGCCAGATGATGCTAAAGGTAGAATGTACCTTGCTTATGATAATTACAAATCATTAATGCATTGGAACCGTTCTTATTATTTTGTCACGTCGGTTGGCTATTTGGCTGATCGTATTGGCTACCCAAAAATTCAATAGAGTAAACAAAGTTTAATGACAGATTCAGCTAAGCCTTTTTGGCAAACTAAGTCACTACAAGAAATGACTCGCCCTGAGTGGGAGTCATTATGTGATGGTTGTGCAAAGTGCTGCTTGCACAAACTGATTGATGATGAAGAAACTGAAGAGGCGGTCGACACTGACTTTATCAATGAAGGTGAAGACTTACACTACACCAATGTCGCCTGTCAGTATCTGAATGACAAAAAGTGCGAATGTACGGTTTACACCAAACGTACAAAGTTGGTTCCTAGTTGTGTTCAATTGACTCAAGACAACCTAGAGCAAGTTTTCTATATGCCAACGAGCTGTAGCTACCGACGACTAGCTGAAGGTCGTGGTTTGCCATCTTGGCACCCATTGCTGAACAAAGGTAAAAAGTCTGCGATGCACAAAGCTGGGATGTCAGTACGAGGTAAAGTCATTTTCGACAGTATGGTTACGGAAGAGCAATACGAAGACTTTATTGTCGTGTGGCCACTTAATGACTTGGATTAAATTTAGACTTGAAAGCTGAGCCGTCCCAAGCGACGTAAATATTTAGTTTGAAATGAAAAAGGTCACTGCAAAACAGTGACCTTTTTTTATCTGACGCCCTAAACATGGTTCAGTTTATCAGGGCGCAATATACGTTTGTTTAAAGCCCAGAATTAACGCTCTAAAAAGCGACGAACTTGTTTAATGATACCTTCAGCATCGAGTTCAAGCTCTTGGTAGATCTCTTGTTGAGTACCGTGTTTGATGAACTGATCTGGTAAACCGATATTCAAGACTTTAATGCCTGCGCCTTTCATATTTAAATATTCGTTAACCGCAGAGCCAGCACCACCGGCAATAGCATTATCTTCAATTGTCACGATGAGCGAGTGACGACTACAAAGCTCATCAATTAGGCCTAAGTCCATCGGTTTTACGAAACGCATGTCGGCTAGCGTGGCATCTAATTCTTCAGCTGCTTTTGAAGCTTCACCTAAAAACGTACCAAAGTTAAGAATGGCAATCGCTGTATCATGCATGTCGTTAATCAAGCGACCTTTACCAATTTCTAACTCAGCCATTTCTTGTTGAATATCAGCACCAAGGCCAGTACCTCTAGGGTAACGAACGGCTGCTGGCTTATCCAGTTTGTGACCTGTGTACAACATTTGGCGACATTCGTTTTCATCACTTGGTGTCATAATCACTAAGTTTGGAATGCAACGCATGAAGCTAAGGTCAAATGAACCTTGGTGAGTTGGGCCATCGGCACCGACGACTCCTGCACGGTCAATCGCAAACAAGACCGGTAAATTCATAATGGCAACATCATGAATCAATTGATCGTACGCGCGCTGTAAAAAGCTTGAGTATATTGCCACAACGGCATTGTAACCCTCACAAGCCATACCGGCTGCTAATGTTACAGCGTGTTGCTCTGCGATTGCTACGTCAAAGTATTGCTCAGGGAATTCTTTCGAGAAACGAACCATGCCTGAGCCTTCACGCATCGCTGGCGTGACGGCCATCAATTTGTCGTCCTTTGCGGCCATGTCGCATAGCCAGTCACCAAATACTTTGGAATAGGTTGGAGACGTGGACTTAGACGCTGGCAATGATGTTGTTTCAGGATTAAATTTAGGTACTGCGTGGTACTTGATCGGATCCTGTTCAGCTGGCTCATAGCCTTTGCCTTTTTTAGTCACAATATGTAAGAACTGTGGACCTTGTAAGTTCTTCATATTACGCAGAGTATCAACTAAGGCATTGATATCGTGACCATCGATAGGACCAATGTAATTAAAACCTAACTCTTCAAAAATAGTCGATGGAACGACCATACCTTTTAAGTGCTCTTCAGCACGGCTTGCAAGTTCTTTGATTGGCGGCACACCACTGAGAAGCTTTTTACCACTCTCTCTGAATGTTGTGTACAAATTACCCGAAAGCAACTTAGCCATGTGAGTATTTAGGGCACCAACGTTTTCAGAAATAGACATGTCATTGTCATTTAAAACGACAAGCATGTCTGGCTTGATATCACCGGCGTGGTTCATTGCTTCAAATGCCATACCAGCCGTCATCGCACCATCGCCGATAACTGCGCAGATTTTGCGAATTGGGTCGCTAGGATTAGCTTTGTGTTTTGCTTCGGCGGCTACCGCCATACCGAGTGCGGCACTGATCGACGTAGACGAGTGGCCTACACTTAATGTGTCGTATTCACTTTCTTCTCGCCATGGGAAAGGATGCAGTCCATCTTTTTGACGGATTGTGTGAATTTGCTCGGCACGACCAGTGATAATTTTGTGTGGGTAGGCTTGATGGCCCACATCCCAAATGAGTCGGTCATACGGAGTGTTATAAACGTAATGTAACGCAACCGTCAGTTCAACAGTGCCCAAACCGGATGCGAAGTGACCAGAGCTCTTGCTTACTGAGTTTAATAGATAAGCACGTAACTCATCACAAACTGAACGCAACTGTTCTTGCGGAAGTTGGCGTAGTTCTGGTGGCAATAGAGCCTTTTGTAAATTCGGATAATCCGCTATGTTGACAGTCATAATTACTTAATGATCTCTTTGTATAATATACTGCGCTAATTGACGTAAGGTGTCCGTCTGATAAGGCAATTCATCTAAAGCCGCTAGTGCATCAGACACTAACATTTGAGCTTTTTGTTTTGTTTGTTCCAGTCCTAACAAAGCAGGATACGTCGTTTTATTTGCTGCGACATCAGACCCCTGCGGTTTGCCAAGTGTTTTGGTATCAGATGTAATATCCAATACGTCATCCCATACTTGAAAGGCCAATCCAATTGCTTCGGCATATTTAGTTAAACTGGCTAATTCAGTGTCATTCGCGTTGCCAATGACAGCTCCAGCTTTAACGGCCGCTACAATCAGAGCGCCTGTTTTTAATTTGTGCATGTTTTGTAACGCATCAAGCGTTAAGTCGCTATTGGCGGCATTTTGAGCGTCGGTATTTTGTAAATCGATACTTTGACCCGCGCACATTTGATTGGCAGCATCTGCAATCAAGCCAAATAGTGCTAATTGGTTTGTTAAACCGACCGAGGCAAAAGTGTGATTGGCAATACTAGAAAACGCAAACGACTGCAGTGTGTCACCGGCCAAAATGGCCGTCGCTTCATCAAACTTGATATGGCACGTCGCCTGTCCACGGCGCAATTCGTCATCGTCCATTGCAGGTAAGTCATCATGAATTAAACTATAGCTATGAATCGACTCAAGGGCTGCGGCGCCAGCATCTAAGTCTTCTAGTTTAGCACCAAACATTTCACCTGTTGCATAAACCAAAAATGGACGAACGCGTTTGCCACCTAATAACAGTGAGTAACGCATTGCTTCTTTTAGCTTGACGTCGGCAATGTCAGCCTGTTCTAGCTTTGCGTCAAGGACAGTCTCAATACGAGCCTTGTAGTCAGCCATTTTTATATTGATGGACATGAATCGTTAACCTTGTTGATCATTCTCAGAGAATGATTGAAGTTCAAGGCTACCTTGTTTTTCCATCAAAATTTGAACTTTCTGCTCAGCCTCTTGCAAACGGCTTTGACTTTGTCGAGTAAGTTCGATGCCTCTCTCGAATAATTGTAAAGACTGTTGCAACTCCAAGTCACCAGATTCCAATTGTTGTACAATAGTTTCTAGTTCGCTGATTGCTGACTCAAAGGTGACATTTTTTTGTTCGGACATAAGTCTATATTCGCTTCTATTTTTGCTTGTTACACGACCGCCAAAATTAGCCGGTAAAGGTATCTTAAAAGGCATGGTTATTCAATTGTAATGCGCTAAAATGAATGTAAATTGGTGAATAAGTGCGCACTTAAGTCTATAACTTACCGATAATATTTAAGTTGCGATAATAACTGTCGATAATTACACTTAGAAACAGAACAACTGCCCGGGAGTAAATTGTGGATTTAGCTAGTATTGTAGGAATGATAGGCGCTATTGGCTTTATCTTGTTGGCGATGATTTTGGGTGGCGGTATTGCCATGTTCGTCGACGTCCCATCAATTGCTATCGTATTTGGTGGTTCAACGTTTGTACTCCTCTCTAACTATACGCTTCCTCAATTTATCAGTGCCGGTAAAATTGCTGGTAAAGCATTTTCCTTTAAAATTGAAACCCCAGAAGAACTGATTGAAAAAATCGTTGAATTGGCAGATTCAGCCCGTAAGGGTGGGTTTTTAGCGTTAGAAGAAGCTGAAATTTCAAATCCATTTTTACAAAAGGGTGTCGATTTGTTGGTTGATGGTCATGACGGAGAAGTCGTACGAGCCACATTATCCAAAGATATCTCTCTGACAACCGAACGACACGAATTAGGTGCTGGTATATTCAAAACCCTGGGTGATATAGCGCCTGCGATGGGAATGATAGGTACGCTGGTTGGTCTGGTTGCTATGTTATCCAACATGGATGACCCGAAATCAATTGGTCCAGCTATGGCGGTAGCACTATTAACCACTCTTTATGGTGCATTCTTAGCAAACGTTATTGCCTTGCCTATGTCTCACAAACTTGGCCTTCGTGTAGAAGAAGAAAAATTAAATCAAAGCTTAATCATGGACGGTGTTTTGGGTATTCAAGATGGCCAAAACCCAAAAGTTATTGAGGGTGTGTTACGCAACTATTTGGCAGCTTCAAAACGCGAAATAGACACTGAGGAATAATCATGTCAGCTGAAGAAGAATGCCCGAAATGTCCCCCCGAAGGTCTCCCCGCGTGGATGGGGACCTTTGCTGACCTGATGTCACTATTAATGTGTTTCTTTGTTTTGCTTTTGTCTTTTGCAGAGATGGATGTACTTAAGTTTAAGCAAATCGCAGGTTCGATGAAGTTTGCCTTTGGTGTTCAAAACAAAATTGAAGTTAAAGACATTCCAAAAGGGACGTCAGTGATTGCACAAGAATTCCGTCCAGGTCGTCCAGAACCAACGCCAATTGAAATCATTCAGCAACAAACCATTGAAATCACTCAACAAGTACTCGAGTTCGAAGAAGGTGAAGACGAATCAGCCGGTGGTCGACAAGAGCAAACCGCAGAAATGCGTGGTGGTATGAGTTCGGCAACGGCAGATGCCGAATCAGAGTCTTCAGCCGAGTCGTCTGCAGAGCAAGAAGAAGTAAATGAGTTACTTAAGAAAATTGCGCAGCAAATGCAGCAAGAGATTATCGATGGGGCGATTGAGCTAGAGTCACTAGGTCAACAGATCATTATCCGAATTAGAGAAAACGGTTCGTTTCCTTCTGGGTCAGCCTACTTGCAAGACCAATTTAAACCAATTATTCGCAAAGTTGCCACGGTTCTAAATGATGTTCCAGGGGAAATTACGGTAGCAGGGCATACCGATGATATTAATGTTACTAACGAATTATTTACCAATAATTGGGACTTGTCTTCACAACGGGCTGTAGCCGTTGCAACCGAAATGGTAAAAGCACCGGGTTTTAATAAAAATCGAATTGTCGTTGTTGGTCATGCAGACACTCGACCACTCGTTCCAAATACAACCAGTGCTAACCGACGCATCAACAGACGTGTTGAAGTCTCCATTATGCAAGGTAAAGCAAAAGAGTCAGAAAAAATAACCATTTCTGATCAGTAACATCGGATTATTCTTCCGAGCACAACTTTTCGTCACCCCTCAGAATATGTATAATCGCGGGCTTATCTAAAGTCCGCGCTTTGCGTTTTGTTATCTATACTTGAGCCGTTATGAAGTTAATTGTTAAATACCATCCAGAAATAAATGTGAAAAGTCGCTCTGTAAGAAGACGGTTTTGTAAACTACTCGAATCTAATTTACGAATTATTTTAAAAAGAGTTCACCCAAACGCGCATATTATTTCAAGATGGAGCGATATTCTTGTTGATGCTCCGCAAGCAACGGCGCAAGAACGTGAGCAGATGCTAGATCTGATTGTTAAAGTGCCTGGAGTTGACCAATTAAATGAGGTTATTGAGTACCCGTTTGTTGACTTTGATCAAGCTTTTAAAGACGTTGCTAGCCATTGGCAGTCACACCTTGAAAACAAAACCTTTTGTGTTCGAATCAAACGCACTGGTAAACACGACTTCACTTCTTCAGATTTAGAGCGCTATATAGGCGGTGGTTTGAACCAAGCCGTTGAGTCAGCTAGTGTTTCACTTCGCAAACCAGACTTAACCATCAAAGCCGATTTAAAAGATGACGTTTTTCAAGTTATTACTGCACATTACCGAGGCTTAGGTGGAATGCCTCTACCAAGCCAAGAAGATGTGTTATCACTTATGTCAGGTGGTTTTGACTCCGGTGTAGCGACTTATCATATGATTCGCCGTGGTGCGCGTACCCACTTCTGCTTCTTTAATCTTGGTGGTAAAGAACATGAAATCGGTGTTAAACAAGCAGCCTATCAAATCTGGAGCAACTACAGTAGTTCGCACAAAACCCGTTTTATCTCAGTAAACTTCGAACCTGTTGTTGCTGAAATTCTAGAAAAGATTGATAACGGCCTTATGGGGGTTGTTCTTAAACGTATGATGATGCGTGCTGCTGCAAAGGTGGCTGATAAATTTAATATTAAGGCTTTGGTGACAGGGGAGAGTTTAGGACAAGTTTCTTCACAAACTCTAACCAACTTAAATGTCATCGACCGAGTAACGGATACGTTAATTTTAAGACCGCTTATTCACATAGATAAAGCGGAAATTATTGATACGGCTAGAAAGATCGGTAGTCATGATTTGGCGGCGGCGATGCCAGAATACTGTGGTGTTATCTCTAAAAAACCAACGACTAAAGCAGTACTAAAAGTCGTTGAAGAAAACGAAGCCGAGTTCAACTTCCAGCTATTAGAAGACGTTGTTGAAAACGCAACTGTGATGGACGTAAGAGACATCGAAAAAGAAACTCATGAGGAAGTACAAGAAGTTGAGTTATCGACTGAAATCGCTCCTGGTGCTGTGGTTGTTGATATTAGAAGCCCAGATGAAGCCGACGATGCACCGCTTGAACTAGAGGGTACAGAAGTCGTTACTATTCCTTTCTTTAAACTAGCGACTAAGTTTGGTGATTTAGATCAGTCGAAACAATACTATTTGTATTGTGACCGCGGTGTGATGAGTCGATTACAAGCACTGTTACTCCATGAACATGGCTACAAAACGGTTAAAGTATACCGAACACATTAGTCTTGATAATGTTTAATCAAATAAAAAACTCACTACAGATATAGTGAGTTTTTTTGTAATCCAGTGACTAAATTTCAGTTCTTGGATTTCTTGTTACTTGAAGTCAAAGGCTACTTAAAATCAAAAGTTACTGGCTTCAAAGAAGTTTCATCCGATTTGTAACGTGCCAGTAGTGTCTCGATAGTATCTTTGTCTATATCAATACCTTTTTCCTCTAGGAAGGCGTTGTTATAAAGTTTTGATACAGAACGCTCTCCCAAGTCACAGGCGATGGTCGCAATCGTTTGTTTGTTTCCACCACTTAATGGGCCAAACTTAATAGCCGCAAAAAATGCAGCTGCGACGTTTAATGCACTTGAACTACCCAAAACTAAGCCATCATTTTGACGAACATAATTTGCAATCGTTACGATATCTTGGTCTGTAATATTCAAGGCATAGTCAACGGAGGCCATTTTGAAATTAGCCACTAAGCGCATTATTCCGATTCCCTCTGTAAAAGAACTGCCTGGAGTGGCTTTATATTCACCCGTTTGTAAAAACTGATAGATACCTGAGCTACAAGGGTCGATACAAATCGTTTTTATATCTGGATTTTGTTCTTTGAGGTATTTTGTAATGCCACCAATGGTACCGCCTGTTCCCGCGGCACAGGTGAATATGCTCACAGCCTTGTTGGACTGATGGTATATTTCAGGTGCGGTATGAAGGTAATGAGCATCAGCATTGGCGGTATTCTCAAATTGGTTTGCCCACCAATGATCGTCATGCTGTTCAGCTATTTTTCTCGCAGTATGATAAAAGTGGTTTTCGTTAGCAAATGGAACAGGGTCAACCAAAATAAGCTCGGCACCGTGCAATTCAATCATTTGCTCTTTCTCTTTAGTTTGACCTTTAGGCATGACGACTTTGAGATTGAAGCCTAATGACTTAGCTACAATAGCTAAACCAATACCAGTATTACCAGCTGTACCTTCTACGATTGTCATACCTGGTTTAAGATCGCCACTTTCCATAGCAGATAAAACCATCTGTAATGCCGCTCTATCTTTAACTGAGCCGCCAGGGTTTTGAAATTCACATTTTACCGTAATGTCACAACCCGTTAATTTACTTAGGCTGGGAATGGTTAGTAGATCTGTATTGCCAATCGCTTCTGACAAATTGGCCGCGTGTCCGTTTTTAGGCATAGGGTTCCTCGAACAAATAATTTATTAGAATGAGCTAATTCTATATGAATGTATCAAAAAGCTAAATTAGATTTACAAATTGCGCGAATCTGTTTTTTCCAGACTAAAAAAAGAAGTGTTTATTTATTTTAGAAAAGCGCAGGAATGACTTGAATAATAAGCTTAGGTACGTATAATGCCCGGCATCGAAATTGATTAGCAAATTGCTAAAAGATTTAGGCTTTTTAGCCAATGTCGTCGGAGCCGACGACATTAAAATAAATAGCTCAGTCTACTGGCGCGGGATGGAGCAGCCTGGTAGCTCGTCGGGCTCATAACCCGAAGGTCGTCGGTTCAAATCCGGCTCCCGCAACCAATTTATGGCAATATGTAACTGCTGTGGTAGCCCTCTGGCTCAACGCTTTAAAAGAGCACGAAGGTTGATGAGTGCAATCTCAGACTCCGCAACGTATACATATTCAAATAGTATAGTCAGGTATTTTTGACAAATTCATATTGTGTTCATAAATTGATGCTAGTAAGACAGGAAACTATAGCCTCGCGACGTCGGGGATTTTTGGTTTCTGTTCACAGTTTAAGTGGTGTGCTTTATCAAAAGTACATGCAACTGGGGCTTTAGGCCCTTTTTTTGTATTTAAAATTAGCGATAGGAGCGGTGAATTGACTAACCTAGAACTGCGTTTAACTGAAATGTTACAGCCTGCAGTTGAAGCCTTAGAGTTTGAATTGTTAGGGGTTGAGTTCATTCGAGCAGGTAATCATTCTACCTTGCGTATTTATATTGATCATGAAAATGGCATCACAGTTGATAACTGTGCCGATGTCAGTCGTCAAGTAAGCGCAATTCTTGATGTTGAGGATCCAATCTCCACAGAATATAACCTTGAAGTTTCTTCACCGGGTGTTGACCGTCCGTTGTTTACTGCTAAGCACTTTGAACAAGTACTTAACGAAACAGTAAACGTGAAACTCAATGTACCGCAAGACGGTCGCCGCAATTTCAAAGGGACGTTAGTCGAAGTTGAAGGCGATATGATTAATATTGAAGTCGACAATCAAGTGTTTTCTATCTTGATTGACAATGTCGCAAAAGCACACTTAGTTGCTCGATTCGACTAACCAGATAAAGGAGCGAAGTATAATGGCAAAAGAACTATTACTGGTAGCAGAAGCGGTATCGAATGAGAAAGCCGTACCACGCGAAAAGATTTTTGAAGCACTTGAATTTGCACTAGCAGCTGCGACAAAGAAAAAGCACACAGCTGAGATTGAAGTTCGAGTTTCTATTGACCAAGAGACAGGTGAGTACGACACATTCCGCCGCTGGTTAGTTGTTCCAGACGATCACGAAATGGAAAACCCTAGTGCAGAAATGAGCTTGTCGGCTGCTCAATACGATGACCCTGAACTACAATTAGGCGATTACGTAGAAGAGCAAATCGAATCAATTAAGTTTGACCGTATTACTACGCAAATGGCAAAGCAAGTTATCGTACAAAAAGTACGTGAAGCTGAACGCGGCCAAATTGCTGAACAGTACTACGATCAAGTAGGTGAGCTAATCACGGGTATCGTTAAGAAAATGAACCGTGACAATGTCATCTTAGACTTAGGTAACAACGCTGAAGCTGTGTTGTACCGCGAAGACATGATTCAACGTGAAACATTCCGCCCAGGCGACCGTGTGCGTGCATACCTTTATGCCGTCAAGCCTGAGGTTCGTGGCCCACAACTTTTTGTGAGTCGAACTAAGCCAGAAATGCTAGTTGAATTATTTAGAATTGAAGTACCAGAAATTGGTGAAGAGATGTTGGACATTTTAGCCGCAGCTCGTGATCCAGGTTCTCGTGCCAAAATTGCCGTTAAATCAAATGACCGTCGTATCGACCCTGTTGGTGCTTGTGTAGGTATGCGTGGTGCACGTGTACAAGCCGTGTCTGGTGAATTGAACGGTGAGCGTGTAGATATCGTTTTATACGATGACAACCCTGCACAATTCGTTATCAATGCTATGGCGCCTGCTGAAGTCGCTTCTATCATTGTTGATGAAGACAGTAAGTCGATGGATATTGCAGTTGCTGAAGACAACCTAGCGATGGCAATTGGTCGCAGCGGTCAAAACGTTCGTTTAGCAAGCCAACTAACTGGTTGGGAACTAAACGTGATGACCGAAGCCGATATGGCTGAAAAACACCAAGCAGAAAACAGCAAAACGATTCAATTGTTTGTTGATGGTTTGGATATTGATGAAGACTTCGCAACATTATTAGTTGAAGAAGGTTTCTCATCACTAGAAGAAGTTGCTTACGTACCAGTAGCTGAGCTATTGGAAGTAGATGGTCTAGATGAAGAGACGGTTGAAGAGTTACGTTCACGAGCTAAAGCAACGTTGACAACACAAGCGCTTAAGAACGAAGAGTCGCTTGAAAATGCAGAACCAGAAGAAGATTTGCTAAACCTTGAAGGTATCGATCGTCATTTAGCATATGTATTGGCAAGCAAAGGTGTAACAAACCTTGAGTTACTTGCTGAGCAAGGCACAGATGATTTAGAAGGCATCGAAGAACTAGACGAAGAGCAGGCGGGCAAATTAATCATGGCCGCTCGTAACATTGTATGGTTTAGCGAAGAGCAATAAGGTTCAACGGAGGTAGTTAGAAATATGACAGAAGTTAGTTTAGATAAACTAGCCCAAGATGTGGGTACTCCGGTTGAGAAGCTGGTTTCACAATTCGCCGAAGCAGGTATTAAAAAGTCTGCTGGTGATATGGTTAATGAAGCTGAGAAAAAGCAATTACTTGACCACTTGAGCAAAGCACACGGTGGCGAAGGCGCAGAGCCGAAAAAAATGACTCTGCAGCGCAAAACCAAAAGCACATTGAGTGTAAATAGCGGCTCAGGTAAGTCGAAAAACGTTCAAGTAGAAGTTCGCAAAAAGCGTACTTTTGTAAAGCGTAGTGCAGAAGAGTTAGCGGCTATCGCTGAAGCTGAAGAAAAAGCAAAACGCGAAGCTGAAGAACAAGCAAAGCGTGAAGCGGAAGAAAAAGCTCAGCGCGAAGCAGAAGCTAAAGCGAAGCGTGAAGCAGAAGCGAAAGCCAAACGCGAAGCTGAAGAAAAGCGCAAAGCAGAAGCAAAAGCGACACAAGCTAAAAAGCCTGCTGAAAAGAAAGCTGTTAAAGAAGAAACAGCGGAAGAGCAACGTATTCGTCTAGCTCTTGAGCAAGAAGCGCTTAAGAAAGCTGAAGAAGAAGCGGCTAAGCTTGCAGAAGAAGCTCGTAAACTTGCTGAAGAAAAAGCAAAAGAGTGGGAAGAAGCGGAAGCACAGCGTAAATATAAATTAGAGCACGAAAAAGAAGAAGATCTTCACGTTCATAGCTCTGTTTATGCTCAGCTAGCTGAAGATGACCAAGACAAGCAAGAAGAGAAAAAATCTCGTCGTAAGAATAAGAAAAAGTCAGCTCAAGGTGATGATGGCTCTGGTCGTCGTAAAAAAGGCAAGCAGTCTAAGAACCAACATGCTTTCCAAAAGCCTGCAGCTCCGGTAGAACAAGTTGTTAAAATTGGTGAGACAATCACTGTTGCAGAGCTTGCAAACAAGATGGCCGTAAAAGGCGCTGAAGTTGTTAAGCAAATGATGAAGATGGGCGAAATGGTAACCATCAACCAAGTTCTTGACCAAGAGACTGCGAGTCTAGTGGTAGAAGAAATGGGTCATAAGTTTGTTCTTACTAAATCAAATGAATTAGAAGAGACCTTATTAGCGAACCGTGAATCAGGTGAAGGTGAGGCGGTAACACGTGCACCAGTTGTAACCGTTATGGGCCACGTTGACCACGGTAAGACATCGTTACTAGATTACATCCGTAAGGCAAGCATTGCAGACGGCGAAGCCGGTGGTATTACACAGCATATCGGTGCTTACCACGTAGATACTGACAATGGCATGATCACGTTCCTAGATACTCCTGGACACGCGGCGTTTACATCAATGCGTGCACGTGGTGCTAAAGCAACAGATATCGTTGTTCTTGCCGTTGCTGCGGATGATGGTGTTATGCCTCAGACTAAAGAAGCGGTGCAGCACGCAAAAGCGGCTGGCGTTCCTTTAATCGTAGCGGTTAACAAAATCGATAAAGAAACAGCTGACCCAGATCGTGTTAAAAACGAACTATCTGCTCTTGATGTTATCCCTGAAGATTGGGGTGGCGATACACAGTTTATTCATGTATCAGCCAAAACGGGTCAAGGCATTGAAGAACTTCTAGAAGCAATCAGCTTAAACGCTGAAGTACTAGAGCTTACTGCGGTTGACCACGGTGCGGCGCACGGTGTTGTAATCGAATCACGTCTTGATAAAGGTCGTGGTCCAGTTGCTACTGTACTTGTTCAAGAAGGTGAGCTTAAGCGCGGCGATATCGTTCTTTGTGGTTTTGAATACGGTCGTGTTAAAGCGATGAAAGATGAGAACGGTAAAGAGATTCAAATTGCTGGCCCATCTATCCCAGTAGAGATTTTAGGTCTTTCTGGTGTGCCTCAAGCAGGTGACGAAGCGACTGTTGTTCGCGATGAGCGTAAAGCGCGTGAAGTAGCGAATGCACGTCAAGGTAAATACCGTGAAGTGAAACTGGCACGTCAGCAAAAAGCAAAACTTGAAAACATGTTTGCAAACATGGAAGAAGGTGATGTTTCAGAACTTAACATCGTTCTTAAGACAGACGTACAAGGTTCATTGGAAGCGATTTCAGATTCATTAGCTAAACTTTCAACAGATGAAGTTAAAGTTAACATCGTTGGTAGCGGTGTAGGTGGTCTTACTGAGACTGACGCATCACTAGCTCAAGCATCTAATGCGATTGTTGTTGGCTTTAACGTTCGTGCCGACGCAAGTGCACGTCGTCTAATGGAACAAGAAGACATTGATTTGCGTTATTACAGCGTTATCTATGACTTGATTGACGAAGTTAAGCAAGCGATGTCAGGTATGTTAGCACCAGAATTTAAGCAAGAAATCATCGGTCTAGCTGAAGTACGTGACGTATTTAAATCGCCTAAGATTGGTGCGATTGCGGGTTGTATGGTTACTGAAGGTAACGTTAAACGTAACAACCCAATCCGCGTACTACGTGACAACGTTGTTATTTACGAAGGTGAACTAGAGTCACTACGTCGCTTTAAAGACGACGTACAAGAAGTTCGTAACGGCATGGAATGTGGTATCGGCGTTAAGAACTACAACGATGTTAAAGTTGGAGACATGATTGAAGTCTTCGAAATCGTTGAAGTTAAACGTACTCTATAAGCCTAGAGACAACGCCTAGGTAATTGAGAAAAAGGGGCGTCGAGCCCCTTTTTTGTGATTCAATATTACAACAAGCTTAAAAGTTGAGTTTGTAATAATTCATTAGGTAGACCAACCTTTTGATTAGACTACTTTAGGAGAGAAAAGTGCAAAGAGACTTTTCGAGAACAGATAGAGTTGCACAACAAGTGCAGCAAGAAATCGCGATGATCTTACAACGCGATTTTAAAGATCCTCGTGTAGGCTGGACTACAGTTTCAGCCGTAGAGGTATCTAAAGATTTAGCATACGTAACTGTGTTTGTTACTTTCTTTGGTAAAGAAGGTGAAGAAATAGAAGAAACCATCGAAATATTAAATAAAGCCGGTGGTTATTTCCGTTCTGAAATTGGCAAGCGCATGCGTCTTCGAATCGTACCTGAGGTTAAGTTTGAGTATGACAACAGCTTAGTTACCGGTATTGAAATGTCGAGGAAAGTTGATGATGCCATCAACAAAGACAAAAACCGCCGTGCCGAATCAGGTGAAAACCCAGTAGAAGACGCGGACGACTAATCGATGGGACGCAAACGTAAAGGCCGTGCAATTAACGGTATCGTGTTAGTTGATAAGCCACAAGGCGACTCATCAAACAACATTTTACAAAAAGTAAGAGCCATTTATGGTGCGGCCAAAGCAGGTCATACGGGGGCACTTGACCCACTAGCAACGGGAATGTTGCCGGTTTGTCTAGGTGAAGCCACAAAGTTTAGTCAGTACTTATTAGACTCAGACAAGAGTTACTTTGTAACGGCTAAATTTGGTGAGCGCACTGACACTAGTGATGCTGATGGTGAGATTGTAGAAACGCGTCCGGTTGACATATCGGTTGAACAAATTGAAAAGTTCAAGGCAACATTGACGGGTGGCATTCAACAAGTCCCAACTATGTTTTCTGCGTTAAAACACAATGGTCAGCCGTTGTACAAACTTGCTAGACAGGGGATTACGGTAGAACGCGCAGCGAGACCTATTACGATTTTTGAATTTGAGTTGTTGGACTTTCGTGGTGATGAAGCTGATTTCCAGGTGCGTTGTTCGAAAGGTACTTACATTCGAACGCTAATTGATGATCTCGGGCAATTACTTGGTTGTGGTGCTCACGTTAAAGTTTTACGACGTACTCAAGTGGCTAACTATCCGAGTGATAAAATGTTAACCCTCGACCAAATTCAACATTTAAAAGACAGTAATCTTGATGAGTCTTTAAAGGTTGAAGGCGATCGTTATAGCGGTGTTGATTATTCTGAGTTAGACAGCCATTTATTACCGATGGAAACTGCACTAATTGGTTTACCTAAATTAGTTCTACCCACAAAAGACATTCAAACCTTAAGGTTTGGTCAAACAGTACCATTGAATGAAGACATGGTATTAGCAAACCAAGCGATTTTTGAAGCCAAATTACACGAAGACCCAGAAGCAGAGTTAATTGTCTTTAGCAAAGAAGACAATGAGTTTGCTGGTGTTGTTGCTTTCTCTCAAAACGAAGTGAAAGTAAAACGATTGGTTGTAGTACCAAGCGGCGAATAACACTTGAATTTAACTTTGATTTAGCTTGAATTTAGCTTTGATTTAGGTAGAATGCGCGCTCTTGTTTTGAACTCGTGTTAAAGCAAGAGCATCCTGTTGTGGCTGAGTTAGTGATCGGCTACAACCACATTTATTATTTTTAGGAGAGACTTATGTCACTAAGCGTTGAAGAAAAAGCAGCAATCTTAGCTGAATTTGGTGCGAACGAAAAAGATTCTGGTTCTGTTGAAGTTCAAGTTGCATTATTAACTGCAGACATCAACAAACTACAAGGCCACTTTGCTAGCCACAAGAAAGACAACCACTCACGTCGTGGTCTTTTACGTAAAGTTAGCCAACGTCGTAACCTTTTAGACTACTTAAAAGGTAAAAACCTTGAGCGTTACAATGACTTGATCAAGCGTTTAGGTCTACGTCGCTAATATTTCGGATTTCCGAAAATAGAAAAAGGAGCATTTATTGCTCCTTTTTTTGTGCCTGTCATTTAATTTTAATGGCATTAGATATTGACCTACGTATAATATGCCGCGAACTTATATGAAAATAATAGATTTGGTCGGCGTGAGTGCATGTGAAGTTAAATGTACTCGATATAAACCGCGCTCAAAGAAAACAGCCAAATCGCAATGAAAGGAAAAAAACGTGACTCCAATTATTAAAAAATTCCAGTATGGTCAGCACGAGGTCACTCTAGAAACGGGCGTCATCGCACGTCAAGCTACTGCTGCTGTAATGGCAAGCATCGGCGACACATCTGTATTTGTATCAGTTGTTGGTAAAAAAGAAGCGAAAGAAGGTCAAGACTTCTTCCCTTTAACAGTTAACTATCAAGAAAAAGCATACGCTGCGGGTAAAATCCCAGGCGGTTTCTTCAAGCGTGAAGGTCGTCCTTCAGAAGAAGAAACACTAATTGCACGTCTAATCGACCGTCCAATTCGTCCATTATTCCCAGAAGGTTTCAAAAACGAAGTACAGGTAGTTTGTACCGTTGTTTCTGTAAACCCTGAAATCCAACCAGACCTAGTTGCAATGATCGGTGCATCAGCAGCGCTTTCAATCTCTGGTATTCCATTTAGCGGCCCAATCGGTGTTGCTCGTGTTGGTGTTGTTGACGGTCAATACGTTCTTAACCCATCACAAACAGAATTAAAGACTAGCGACCTAGATTTAGTTGTTGCTGGTACTGAAAATGCGGTTCTTATGGTTGAATCTGAAGCAGCTGTATTGTCTGAAGAGACAATGTTAGGTGCGGTTGTATACGGCCATGACGAAATGCAGAAAGTTGTAACGGCAATCAACGAATTTGCTGCTGAAGTTGGCAACCCAGTATGGGAATGGTCAGCGCCAGAAGAAAACACAGACCTTAAAGCAAAAGTAGCTGAGTTAGCAAAAGAAGGCATCGATGCGGCTTACTCAATCGCTGACAAAATGGCTCGTTACGACGCCGTTGGTGAAGTTAAGAAAGCAACAATTGCTAAATTAGAAGAAACACTAAGCGAAGAAGAATTCAACGAGAAAGAAATCTCAGAATTAGTTCACGACTTAGAGAAAGACGTTGTACGTTCTCGCATCTTAGCTGGTGAAAAGCGTATCGATGGTCGTGACCCAGACATGGTTCGCGCACTTGACGTTAAGACTGGTATTTTGCCACGTACTCACGGTTCTTCACTATTTACTCGTGGTGAAACTCAGGCAATCGTTACTGCTACATTAGGTACAGAACGTGACGCACAAATCATCGACTCACTATTAGGCGAGCGTCGTGACAACTTCATGTTGCACTACAACTTCCCTCCGTACTGTGTTGGTGAAACAGGTATGATTGGTTCGCCTAAGCGTCGTGAAATCGGTCACGGTCGTCTTGCGAAGCGCGGTGTTGCTGCTGTTATGCCTACTCAAGAAGAGTTCCCGTACACGGTTCGTCTAGTATCAGAAATCACAGAATCTAACGGTTCTTCTTCAATGGCGTCTGTTTGTGGTTCATCTCTTGCGCTAATGGATGCAGGTGTTCCAATCAAAGCATCTGTTGCTGGTATCGCGATGGGTCTAGTGAAAGACGACAACAACTTCGTAGTTCTTTCTGACATCCTTGGTGACGAAGATCACTTAGGTGACATGGACTTTAAAGTTGCGGGTACTTCAGAAGGTATCACAGCACTTCAAATGGACATCAAGATTGAAGGTATCACTCGTGAAATCATGGACAAGGCACTTGTTCAAGCTAAAGCGGCTCGTTTACACATTCTAAGTGTTATGGACGAAGCGATTGGCGGTCACCGTGAAGAGATGTCTCAATTTGCGCCTCGAATCTACACAGTTAAGATTCCACAGAAGAAAATTGCAGATGTTATCGGTAAAGGCGGTGCAACTATCCGTGCTCTTACTGAAGAAACGGGTACAACGATTGAAATCGAAGACGATGGTACAGTTAAAATCGCTGCGACTGATGGTGCAAGTGCAGAAGCGTGTATCGCTCGCGTTAAGCAATTAACTACTGACCTAGAAGTAGGTAAGACTTACCAAGGTAAAGTTGCACGTATCGTAGACTTCGGTGCATTCGTAAACGTACTACCAGGTAAAGATGGTTTAGTTCACATTTCTCAAATCTCTCAAGAGCGTGTTGAGAATGTGGCTGACGTACTATCTGAAGGTCAAGAAGTTCAAGTTAAAGTACTTGAAATCGACCGTCAAGGCCGTGTACGTCTAAGTATGAAAGAAGCAGTAGAAGCATCTGCTGAATAATAACTTTTATACGTTTTCGATCTAAAAGAGAGCCTCGGCTCTCTTTTTTTGTGCCACACTTATTTTTAGTAGGCGTTTTATGGTATTAATAAGACGTTAAGAAAAGGAGTAACCATGAAATTTGCTGGCCTAATGCTAATTGCCGCGACATTGTTTTTAAGCGGTTGTGCGACAACTGATAAAGTCCCTTCAAATAGTGAGCCACACTATGTGAATGATGTCGTTATTTCTGAGCCGTTGCGTGTCGATTATAAAAGCGAATTAGCGATTGCCAAACTAACTCAAATTATTAATCACGCTCAGCTCGAAAAAGAAAAACTTGCCGAGTTACTCTATGACCGTGGTGTAATGTATGACAGCCTAGGGCTTCGCTCTTTAGCACAATTAGATTTTCGCCGTGCGTTAGAACACAAACCTGATTTTGCCGATGCCTATAACTTTATCGGTATTCACCTGACACTGATGGGCCAGTATGCTCAAGCGTTTGAAGCTTTTGACTCTGCTCTAGAAATTGATCCTCAGCACAAGTACGTTAAGCTCAATCGCGGTATTGCATTGCATTACTACGGTCGCAACGAGCTAGCGATGGAAGACTTTGAACAATTTTACTTTGAAAAGCCACAAGACCCGTACCGTGCAATCTGGTTGTATTTTTCTGAGCTTGCAGCAGATGCAGAAGGGGCAAGAATGAGACTGGTGTATAACTCAACTCAGCTCAATCACACTGACTGGTCGTTTGATATTGTCGACTTGTTGTTAGGGAACCTAGATGAGCAAACTTTTATTACCAATATGGGCAAAAACTTAACATCTCAGCGAGAGTTGGCCGAGCGTCTGTGTGAAGGCTATTTTTACCTCGCTAAAATGTCTCTCAATAATGGTAATGATGAAAAAGCTAAAAACTATTTCCGTTTGGCGTTATCTACAGGTGTACACGAGTTTGTTGAATACAAATACGCGTGGTTAGAATTAAACAAATTATACGAAAAGGCGCGATTGCAATATGAGGCCTCCCTCATTAATTAATCCAGCGTTGAATCCATTTTCATTGAACAACGATCCATTAGCGACTCGTATCGTTTTTTCGTTAAAAACGATATTGGTCGCCTTTCTTATTCTTGTTAATCCCTCCGATACGATCATTACTTCAGAAGATGAAGTAAAACGACATTTTGCTGAAGATGGCAGCTATTTGTTTATGGCCGCCCATTACCAAGATATTGAAGCCTCTTATCAGGTTTATTTACAAACGGGTGAGTTAGACTTTTTAAAACAAGCCGCTTTGAAAGGACAAAAAGATGCAATTTGGGATTGGTATCAATACCTAGCAGCGAGTTATAGCCTTGGGCATCAGCGCAATCTAAATCGTCACTCAAATAAAAAGCCAAATAGTAATTCAGATAATAGCCAGCACCTTGACCATTACAGTGACATCAAAATTCCGCAAGTCCAGCTGGCTAATACTCGTCAGATTGACGTGGACTTTTGGTTTGAAAGGGCGGTGTCAATCAAACATCCGCAAGCTTTGATGTTGCGTGCGAACCAATTACTGAATGAACAAAAGTTTGAACAGTTAGGCGTGTTCTTAAATAGTGATGCGGTGCGCACAATCTTAACGCCCAAAACAGCGCAAGGAGCAAAACCGTTTCGTAACAATGACGTAACGCAATCCTTTACCCATATAAAACAAATAGTTGAATTATTTAATGACCCAGAAGTTATTTATCAGACCAACCTCAACAAAGTAAATTGGATAGATCAGGAATCACCCGATAAACCTCTCTCGTGCTCTTCTCCGGTGTTACTTTTAGCGGGAAACCATGCGCAGGCGAATAAGCTTTTAAACCTTTCTACAGCATTGGACAGCCTTGTAGCGCAATACCCAAACCTTCAAGGCAATCCGTATTGTTATACTAAGCCGATCATTGAGCCACGATTATTAGCTATTTGTCAAAATGATAACTTGATGAGAGCAAGTTGTGATCAGCAAGCGTTGTCGTTTATTTTAAATCAATATGAAACGTCATTGAGTGAGCAGAAATACACTATTGTAATGGTGGCGTCCGGGCTTGCTAATGTTCGTGAAAATGTGATGTTTTTAAGTGAAGAGGCTCAAACTAATTTATTACTTCACGAGCTCGCTCATTGGTCTGGTCTTATTGATGAATATCCACTGCGCAAAAACCAGCAATCTATAGTATGCCGAGGTGAAATACCTTACTGGCCTGGTAAAAATGTATTGATTGCCAAACACTCTATCTCACAACAAAGTCTAGAGCTTACCTTTAAACAAACGTTGTGGCCGACTAATACCTGTCAGGGCACTGCCTATAAAGCCTACAAAACTCAAGCTGCACCGAGTGTTATGGAGTATTTTGATGCGCCACTTACTCAAGATTACCTTCATATGATATTTAGTGATTAACTTAATATAAATACCGTCATATCGTTGTCATCTTTTTTTTATATCGTTCAATCTCCCTAAAGTGAAGTGTGCACTTGTGTTGGGCAAAGTTGCTCGATAATGGTGATTACTCGCGTTCAAAGAAAGACTTGCAGCAACGATAGTTGTTTAAAAACATATAGTTATGTTTTGGGCATGAAACTTTCAATCTTTCGATATTGAACAAAACCGGAGATGATTATGTTAGACAATGAACGAGTATTAAAACATCAGGTTGTAGCTGAAATCGCAGCGAGTGGCCGTCTTATCGCAGACGTTGCACAAGAGTACGGTTTATCAAACAAGCGTGTCTATGAATGGGTTAAATTAAAACGTAAGAAAAGCAAGTCATCTAAGCGTAAATCGAATCGTCTTAGCTAACAACAGATTTACAAAAGACAAAAAAAACCCTCCATGAGGAGGGTTTAAAAATCAATGGTTGGGAGAAACCATTTAAATTTTTACTGGTTAACCATTATGGTTGATATGAAACATCCATATTTACACCAGAGTAAGTTTGGTAAGCACGGATACCGATGTGCCATGTTCCAGCAGTTGGGTTGCTGATTGAACATGATTCAGTATTACCACCTTTGTAAGGACGGCAATCAAATGCCGACGTTGTAGGTTGTGCACCAAAGCGGATGTATAAGTCTGCATCACCAGAACCACCGTAAGTGTTTACATCAAAGCTAGACATACCTGCAGGTACATCAATTGTGTAGTACTTCCAGTTGTTACGCGAAGCGCTGATGTTGTTTACTGTAGTGCTGAAGCCTTGACCACCTGTTGCAGGCTCAGTGAAGCTGCCTGTTAGGCTAACGCCGCTAAATGCTGTGTAGCCGATAACTTTTACATAATATGTACCCGCTTGAACATTTGAGATGTTACAAGTTTCGCTGTTACCGTTTAACCATGGACGACAGTCATAAGTCGAAGTCGTAGGGCTTGAACCAAATCGAACGTATAAGTCCGCATCACCTGTACCACCACTCATTGCGAATGATAAGTCAGTTGCACCAGCTGGAACATTAAGAGTGAACTCTAGCTCTTGACCACCTGAACCACTAAGGCCAGTTACCGCTTGACCATTCGTTAATTCAGAACCACCAGTTGGAGGAGGTGTGGTACCGCCACCACAGTTGTTTGCTAGGTAATCAGAAGCGGCTTTAGTTTGAACCAAACCGTAACCAGTTTTGTCATCACGACCAGCAGTTTCTAAGTCGATAGCGGTTGCTTTCAACGCTGCACGTACTTGCTCTGCAGTACATGAAATGTTGTTAGACCAAGCTAATGCTGCAGCACCGGCAACGTGAGGGGTCGCCATTGAAGTACCATTGTAATATGCGTAGTCTTGGTTAGCCGTAACAGTAATTGATGCTGTTTGACCTAAACGACCTAACAACTCTTGACCTAATGCACGGTTTACCGATACATGAGGTATGTTTACTGCGTTTGTCGCATCAACAAGGAATGGGTTTTGAAGACCTGGACGGTCCGCATTACTATAAACAATGACACCAGATGCACCAGCATCAGCACACGCTTTTGCTGGGTTAATTTCTGGGTAGTTGCTGCCTTTTTGGTTGTCATTACGTTCAGCAACACAGATGTTGCCTGCAACGTTTGAACAGTTGTAAGTAGACCCTGTCCATGTACAACTTGCTAATTGACCATTCGCTGTGCCATTAACATTTTGAACCACATAGCTAGAGCCACTTTGAACATAGTGAGTTTGAGGAACAACACGGTCATTCGCCCAAGTTGTGCCACCGACTGTGATTGAACCTAAACGTCCGTCACCAGCAACGGTAGATAATACCGCTTCACCAGGACCGGCGATTTCAACTTGTGGAGTAAACTGAGAGAACTCAGCGTGCTTGCCAGTTTCATCAACCGCACCTACCGCCATAACAGTATCGTAAGACGCTGGGTAAGAAAGGCTTGCGTCACCATCGTTACCAGATGCAGCGATTAATAATACGCCCTGTGCAGAAGCAGCTTCTAAGCCATTACGTTCCGCATTACTTGCAGACGGGCCACCAAGACTCATGTTTACAACTTTGGCACCATTATCAACACAAGTGTTAACTGCAGTAACTAGGTCAGAACTATAGCCCCAGCCACTTTCGTTAAATACTTTAACGATGTGTAAATTAACATTTGTATTAGGAAGGACGCCTACAACACCTTCATTGTTGTTAACACCAGCAATCGTACCTGCTACGTGTGTACCGTGAGAGCCGCCAGCTTGGTACCAGTTACCTGTGCCAGGATCATTTGTACCAGTTGCATTGTTTGCCGCTAGGTCTGGGTTTGTCGCTTCATAACCAGAGTCAATGATACATACAGTCATGTTGCCCGCTTGTGCATCAGACACTTGGTCAGCTTGAATGTTCGGGATACCCCAAGGCACATTCTCAGACATTAAGTAACGGACTGGATCCATCTCTGCAACTTTGATGTTCTTATCTTTGCGGATGGCATCTAGGAATGCTTTACGCTCTTTGCGATTAATTGACTTTGCTAGCTTAAAGATATGCTTTTTGTTTTTAAGCTTACGTTTATGCTTAATTGATTTGTTTTTCTTAAGGGCCTTACGAAGGCGCTTAGCCATTTTTTTAACTTCGCGTTTAGTATCTACACCTTCAAGATACTCAACAATAAATTGGTCAGTTTTGTCTTCGAATAGCATTTCACGTTGCTTGGCTTTCCATGCGCCAAATTCAGACGCTGTGCCTACGTGTGCTTTTTTTTCTACTTCTTGGAGGTTGGCTGCTTGAACTGAGCCCGCGCCTACTATTGCTGCTGTTGCTAGAGCAACGGCTGACAATGCAGGTGTCTTATTTTTGGTATTAGTCATCTATCATGTTCTCTATTTTTACCGAATCATTGCGTTCGGTTTTATTATTAGATGCAATCCTTTGACGTGAGACCTACGCTTAAAACCCAACTTCTAGATAGGTATTTCCGGTAGCGCAGAACAAGAACCTATCTTTTTTAAAAGCAGAATTGTAGAAAAATTTTTCTTTAAATAAGTATTACTGTGGGCCAGCGGAAGAAAGGATGTTCGAATTGAAAAATATTTTCTGAACTAAGAGTGGTGAAATAACTAGCTTGTTTCGATTTTTGTTTAATCAAATTTTAGATAAGAAAAACTAATGTCAAAAAAGTATTACAAAATGTTAATTAAATACATATGTATAAAAATTGGGTAAAAAGTAGGCGAGATATTTAGTCTTCAGTTAACAAAGGTTTAAGCATTCCTTCCAATCCATTTAGTTTTACTTCATAAACTAAAGCTAGTTGCTCCCCGAGCTTGCCATTAGGAAAACCTTGTTTGTTAAACCACACTAAATAAGGTTCTGGTAGTTGAAGCAATTTACGTCCCGCATATTTACCAAAAGGCATTTGAGTATTGATTGCTTCAATTAACTGTTGTTGATTCATAAGAGTGTTGTTTTGGCCTACTTCTGGATTCTGGAATTAGAAAAGGAAATGATAAATAAGTTCCATAAAAAAGCAGCGAATGGTTCGCTGCTTTGTACATATATAAATAAAGCTGTTTATTACTCGTCTTCAATACTTCTTAGTAGCGCGTTTACACCAACTTTAGCACGTGTTTGTGCGTCAACTTTCTTAACAATGATAGCTGCGTATAAAGAGTGGCTGCCGTCTTTTGAAGGTAAAGAACCAGGAACAACAACAGAACCCGCAGGAACTCGGCCATAAGTAATTTCACCGGTTTCACGGTCATAAATACGCGTTGATTGACTGATGTAAACACCCATCGAAAGTACCGAACCTTCTTCAACTACAACACCTTCAACAACTTCTGAACGTGCGCCAATAAAACAGTTATCTTCAATGATCGTAGGGTTCGCTTGCAGTGGCTCAAGTACGCCGCCGATGCCTACGCCGCCAGATAAGTGAACGTTTTTACCGATTTGGGCACACGAGCCAACCGTCGCCCACGTATCAACCATAGTACCGTCGTCAACATAAGCACCGATATTAGTGTAAGAAGGCATCAAGACAACGTTCTTACCGATGTAAGAACCTTTACGCGCTGTAGCAGGTGGTACAACACGCATACCTTGATCTTTAAAGTCTTCAGCTGTGTAGTTGGCGAACTTGCTGTCTACTTTGTCCCAGAAGTTGGTTTCTGCACCATCCATTAATTCGTTGTCACGAATTCTAAATGATAATAAAACGGCTTTCTTTAACCATTGGTGAACTACCCACTCACCGGCAATTTTTTCTGCTACTCGAGCTTCACCGCTGTCGATTAATTCGATAGCTTGTTCAACTGCAGATTTTACTTCTTCAGTTACGGTAGAAGGAGTAATGCTTTCGCGATTGTCAAAAGCACTCTCTATGATGGATTGTAGGTCAGACATGAGGATCCTTAAATCATTTGTTAACTAAGCTCGGCTGTTAAAGCCTCGACTAAATCTTGTTTTTGTTGCTCATCGAGTTTTTCGCGATGAGCGGTGGAAATCTTAAAAATATCTTCTGCCTTTTCACCATTAGTGGAGATTTTGGCAGAGTACAACAGCACATTATTATCAAAGAATATCTGAGCTATTTTTGCGAGTAATCCAGGTTTATCTAACGCGGTGAGTTCCATCATGTCGCGTTTATTGCTCTTGGCATCCATAAAACGAACCCGGACAGGAATCTTAAACTGTTTGATCTGTCTAGGTACACGTTTTTGAGCGCGTGTTATTGACATTTCACCTGTTAAGACTTGCTCAATTGTTTGTTTTATATCCAAACGTCTTTGTTCAGATGTGATTACGCCATTATCTTTATCCAAAATGATAAAGGTATCAATTAAATATCCGTCTTTTGTATTAAGAATATGAGCATCGGCGACGTTGACATTTTTATTATGGAAAACAGATACAATATCTTTAAATAAACCGGCTCTATCTTTGGTGTATACAAAAACTTGTGTTCCACCTCGAACTGCTTGGTCACTAAGCCATACTAATGGCTTTTTGGTTCTCTGTTTGTGTTCAAGTAAATGTTCAGTATGCCATGCAACTTGTTGCGCACTGTGGCGTGAAAAGTAAACCGTCCTAAACTGTTTCCAAATCTGTTCTGCGCGTTCGAGGTTTAGGTCTTTTTGTTCTAATAAAGCTAAAGCTTGCTCTTTGTGGGCTTTGGCTGTCTCACGCATATCTTTGGTATTTTCTAGGCCTTGGCGCAGGACTCGTTGTGTCGCAAGATAAAGGTCAGCGAGAAGGGTGTTTTTCCATTCATTCCATAGATTAGTATTGGTGGCCCGAACATCGGCAACGGTTAAACAGTATAAGTTGTTTAAGCGGTTCTCATCACGCACTTTTTTGGCAAATTCGTTGATAACACCAGGGTCATAGATATCATTTTTTTGAGCTGTAATTGACATAAGTAAGTGATTGTCCACTAACCAGCTAATTAGCTTGGTGTCAGTGTTAGGTAAACCATGCAAGCGACCAAAGTGGGTTGCATCAATAGCTCCTAACTTGGAGTGATCACCACCTCGCCCCTTACCGATGTCGTGGAAAATTCCGGCTAAAGTTAACAGCTCAGGTTTATCTAGTTTTTTGTAAATCTCGCTACAAATAGGGAATTCGTCTTTACACTCTGGCAATGAATATCTGTGAATGTTTTTTAAAAGTCGGTGTGTATGTTCATCAACCGTATATGCGTGAAACAAATCAAATTGCATTTGGCCGACAATGTGTCGCCAGTTAGGCATATAGTAAGCCAATACACTGTGGCGCATCATTAAAGTGAATGCATGGCCTAACGCATTTGGATGACGTAAAAAAGTCATGAAATTACTACGACACTTTTCTAGGTCGTGCAAATCGCCCATTAAACGACGACGAACTCGACGCAATAAACGAATAGTATCTGAGTGTAACGTTTCAATTTCAGGGTGGTCGGCTATCAAGATAAACATCTTGATGATATTAGCTCGATAGAAAAACACATCGTTGTGGCGCACCAACATTGAACGCCCATGAAGAGCAAAGTCATCATCAATAATGGTCACCTTTGACTCGTTACCTAAGATGGCGGAGTTAAATCGTTGTAACAGCATGGTATTGAGTTCGGTGACACGTCTAGCGACTCGAAAGAAACGCTTCATCATACGCTCGACCGCCGCCTTACCATCGGTACCGAAGCCCATTTTCTCTGCTACTTGGGGCTGGTAATCAAAGAGCAACCTGTTTTCGTTACGGCCAGCGACTAGATGAAGCGCAAAACGCATTTGCCACAAATAGTCACGACATTCCAACATCTCTTGATATTCATCAGGTAAAAGGTAGTCATGTTCGACTAACTCAGCGGTATATTGGGTGTTGAAGTGTTTTTTGGCCACCCAAGAGATGGTTTGTAAGTCTCTTAAACAGCCAGGGTTGGCTTTTAAATTCGGCTCCAAATTGTACGACGTTGAATGATATCGAGCATGACGTTGCTCTTGCTCATCGCGTTTTGCCAGATAGAAGGCTTTACTAGACATGAAACCCGACTCTGTGAGTTTGGTTTCCAATGAATCAAAATTAATCTTGTTACCACAAATCAGCCGACGTTCCATCAGGTTAGTTGCGATGGTGATGTCATCAGCAGCGACATTAATACATTCTTTGATGGTGCGAACCGAATGTCCTACATCAAACTTAAGATCCCACAACGTCGTCAAAAACTGAGAGATTTTTTCGTTAGCCGATGAAGATAACTTTTTGCTTGATAGCAATAATAGATCGATATCGGACTCGGGATGCAATTCGCTTCTGCCAAAACCACCAACGGCCATTAAAGTAACGTCATTCTCTTCGTGAAGCAGACAATGTTGCCATACATTTAATAAAACAAAGTCGACAAACGTCGCGCGAGCTTGAACTAACTTTCTGACGGATATCAAATTAAATTGTTGAGCGCTCCAAAGAGCAAATTCTTCTAATCTAGCCTTGTAAACGTTCAGGTCAAAGGGTTGCGGAAGTGGCGACAATAGCTCGTTTGGTATCTTGGATTTCACTTTAATTCCTTTTGTACAATCAAACCTTATTTCAATCGTTGGGCTGGCTAGCTATTGGAGCTCGCATCTAAAAAACACCAAGACTTAAAGCCATAAAAAAAGAGCGATAAAAATATCGCTCTCATAGTGTATTAGTGTGAAATGACTCGTGGGAAGTCCTCATCACTGCGTAAGGTCAACACCTCAACGCCATTTTCTGTTACTAACAAAGTGTGTTCCCACTGTGCAGATAACTTGCGGTCTTTTGTTACGGCCGTCCATTGATCCGGCAGCACTTTTAGTTTGTGTGTGCCAGCATTTATCATAGGCTCGATGGTGAAACACATGCCCGCTTTTAATTCTTCGCCTGTACCACGGCGACCATAATGGACGACTTGTGGCTCTTCGTGGAAACCTTCACCAATACCATGTCCGCAAAAATCTCGAACCACTGAATAAGAATGAGACTCGGCATGTTTTTGAATCACCGCACCAATGTCACCTAAGCGGCAACCTGGCTTCACTAACTCGATAGCTTTGTACAAACACTCTTGTGTCACTCGGGCTAAACGCTCGGCCATGATGGTTGGTTTGCCAACAAAAAACATTTTGGACGTATCACCGTGGAAACCATCCTTAATAACCGTTACGTCGATGTTGACACAGTCACCTTCTTTTAGAGGTTTGTCGTCTGGAATCCCGTGACAGATCACATGATTAACCGATGTACAGATTGACTTTGGAAAAGGAGGGTGACCATAGTTAAGTGGTGCTGGTACACAGCCTTGAACATCGACTATGTAGTTGTGACAAATCGTGTTTAGCTCGTTGGTAGTAACACCAGGCTTCACATGCGGCTCAATCATTTCTAAAACCTCTGATGCAAGGCGTCCTGCAACACGCATTTTTTCGATTTGTTCTGGCGTTTTAATTACCGCACCCATATAACCCTCACTTTTTAATCTGATGAACAACAACCGAGTCTAACAAAAAATGAACGATTTTTTGACCATTTGGTTGTGTTTTGTAGTCCTATTATGGTATAAAGCGCGCCTTATTTTTACAAAGGTTTTTTGAGTTTTTACTTAAATCATTTTTGCACTAATAAGAACGCGGTCTGGATTTAAGGGTTGTAACCCAATTTTTAAAGTCGCCGCAAATAAACTTTTAATTTAAATAACACACATATATCGACACGTTCTCCGGGGTGCTGAGCTTAGGCTTGGTCGGTAGAATGGGATATATGGAGGCCTAACCCCAATAGAGGATTATAAAATGGCAAACGTATCTATGCGTGACATGCTACAAGCTGGCGTACACTTTGGTCACCAAACTCGTTACTGGAACCCTAAAATGAAACCTTTCATTTTCGGTGCACGTAACAAAGTTCATATCATCAACTTAGAAAACACTGTACCTATGTTCAACGAAGCACTTGATTTCATCAAGTCTGTTTCTGCGCGTAAAGGTAAGATTTTATTCGTTGGTACAAAGCGTGCGGCAAGCGAGTCAATCAAAGAAGCTGCGATTGCTTGTGATCAGTTTTACGTAAACCACCGCTGGTTAGGTGGTATGTTGACTAACTGGAAAACAGTTCGTCAATCTATCAAGCGTTTAAAAGACTTAGAAGCACAAGCTGAAGACGGTACTTTTGAAAAGCTAACTAAAAAAGAAGCTTTAATGCGTACTCGTGAAATGGAAAAGCTTGAGAAGAGCCTTGGTGGTATCAAAAACATGGGCGGTTTACCTGACGCGATTTTCATCATCGACGCAGATAACGAGCACATTGCTATCGCTGAAGCAAACAACTTAGGTATTCCTGTAGTTGCAGTTGTTGATACTAACTCTAACCCAGACAACATCGATTATGTTGTTCCTGGTAACGACGATGCTATCCGTGCAATTCAGTTATACACTAACTCAGTTGCTGCGGCCGTTAAAGAAGGTCGTGCTAACAACATCGAAGCGCAAGCTGAAGATTTTGTAGAAGCTGAAGCTTAATTGTTGTAACAAATCGTTCATAACGATTTAATAATTGCATCAATTTCTAGGGGTCATAATTATGGCCCCTAATCCAAATTATATAAGTTAGTGCCTAACTCGATTAGGCGGTAACCGTACAAATTAGAGGACAAGACCATGGCAGTAACTGCTGCATTAGTTAAAGAACTTCGTGAACGCACTGGCGCGGGCATGATGGATTGTAAAAAAGCCCTAACTGAAACTAACGGTGACATCGATTTAGCGATCGAAAACATGCGTAAAAACGGTCAAGCGAAAGCTGCTAAAAAAGCAGGTAACGTTGCCGCTGAAGGTACAATCATCATCGAAAACGGTGAAGGTTTTGCTGCATTAGTTGAAGTTAACTGTCAAACAGACTTCGTTGCTAAAGACGAGAGCTTCTTAGGTTTTGCTACTAAAGTTGCTAAGTCAGCAGCTGAAGCAAAAACAACAATCGAAGACTTACAAGCTAAGTTCGAAGAAGACCGTGTACAACTAGTTGCTAAAATCGGTGAAAACATCAATGTTCGTCGTTTAGCATACGTTGACGGTGCTGAGCTTGCTTCTTACCGTCACGGTGAGAAAATTGGTGTTGTTGTTGCTGGTTCTGGCGACGCTGAAACACTTAAGCACGTAGCGATGCACGTTGCTGCTTCTAAGCCTGAGTTCGTTAACCCTGAAGACGTTCCAGCTGAAGTTGTAGAAAAAGAGAAAGCGATCCAAGTTGAAATCGCAATGAACGAAGGTAAGCCTCAAGAAATCGCTGAGAAAATGGTTACTGGTCGTATGAAGAAGTTCACTGGTGAGATCTCTCTTACTGGTCAAGCTTTCATCATGGAACCTAAGAAATCTGTTGGCGACATGCTTAAAGAGAAAGGCGCTTCTGTTTCTACATTCGTTCGCTTAGAAGTTGGCGAAGGTATCGAGAAGAAAGAAGAAGATTTCGCAGCTGAAGTTGCAGCTCAAATCGAAGCAGCTAAAAACGCTTAATAAACGCTTTTTAGACTGATACAAAAACCGTAATGGGGCGACCTGTTACGGTTTTTTTGTTTTGTAAAACCGCAAAAATTGACATAGAATACGCCGCAATTTGCACCTCTTAATCAAATCACAAACCAGGAGCCGGAATGACCACGAAGCCAGTTTTTAGAAGAATATTGTTAAAACTTAGCGGTGAGGCGTTAGTAGGGGAAGAGGGTTTTGGTATTGATCCAAAGGTTCTTGACCGTATGGCGCAAGAAATTAAAGAGTTGGTTGAGCACGATATCCAAGTGGGTGTAGTGTTAGGTGGTGGTAACATTTTCCGTGGTGCGCCTTTAGCTGAAGCTGGTATGAACCGCGTCGTTGGCGACCACATGGGTATGCTTGCAACCGTAATGAATGGTTTAGCGATGCGTGATGCTCTTCACCGTGCACACGTAAACGCACGCTTAATGTCAGCCATTCCTCTAAAAGGGGTGTGTGATGACTATTCTTGGGCTGAAGGTATTAGTTTATTGAAGAGTGGCCGTGTGGTAATTTTTAGCGCAGGTACAGGTAATCCATTCTTTACTACCGACTCAGCGGCTTGTTTACGTGGTATTGAAATCGAAGCCGATGTAGTATTAAAAGCAACAAAGGTAGATGGCGTGTATTCGGATGATCCAGTTAAGAATCCAGAGGCGACCTTATACCGTGAATTAGATTACCAAGAAGTTATCGAAAAAGAATTAAAAGTAATGGACTTAGCTGCGTTCACTTTAGCAAGAGATCACGGCATTCCAATTTGTGTCTTCAACATGAACAAGCCAGGTGCGCTAAAACGTGTCATTATGGGTGAAGAAGAAGGCACAATCGTTACCAAATTAGACAAATAATCAGAAAAACTGCGAAGGAATTTTACTGTGTTAGATGAAATCCAAAAAGATGCTGATGTACGCATGGACAAGAGCATTGAAGCTCTTCAAAACCAATTAAACAAGATTCGTACAGGTCGCGCGCACCCTAGCTTACTAGATGGTATCCAGGTGTCATACTACGGTGCAGACACGCCTCTAAACCAAGTTGCCAACGTAACGATTGAAGATAGTCGTACGCTTGCGCTAACGGTTTTTGATAAGTCATTAACTCAAGCGGTAGAAAAAGCGATTTTGACTTCAGATCTAGGGTTAAACCCAATGTCTGCAGGCACGGTTATTCGTATTCCACTTCCTCCACTAACAGAAGAGCGTCGTAAAGACCTTGTTAAAGTGGTTAAAGGCGAAGTAGAAAATGGTCGTATTGCAGTGCGTAATATTCGTCGCGACGCAAATGGTGATATTAAAGCGTTGTTAAAAGACAAAGAGATTTCAGAAGACGAAGCACGTCAAGCGGAAGACGAAATCCAAAAGCTAACAGATGCGAAGATGAAAAACATCGATGCAATGTTTGCAACAAAAGAAAAAGAGTTGATGGAAATTTAATCCATTTACTAGCAAGTAGTATAAAAACGCCGTTGCAGTCTTACCTCGCGGCGTTTTTATTATCAAGTAGGTTTGAAAAAGATGGCAAAGAGCGACGTTGTAGACCAAGTCCTAACGCACTATTCTAAATCGATTCCACAACATGTTGGGATCATTATGGATGGTAATGGACGGTGGGCACAACAAAAAGGAATGCCAAGAGTTTATGGCCATAAAAAGGGTGTAGACTCAGTAAGAGAAGCGGTACGATTTTCACGTAAAGTAGGGATTAAATCCCTGACTCTTTTTGCATTTTCCAGTGAAAATTGGAAGCGACCGGAAGACGAAGTATCCGGTTTGATGGAATTGTTTATGTTGGTTTTGACCAAAGAAGTCAAAACGTTGCACAAAAACAATGTTAGATTAAAAGTGATTGGTGACATCACTGGTTTTAGTGACAAAATTCAAAACAAGGTTGCTGAGGCCCATGAGTTAACAGCACAAAACACTGGATTAACACTCAATGTTGCGGCTAATTATGGCGGACGTTGGGATATGGTCAATGCGGCCAAGCAAGTTGCCCAAAAAGTGGCTTCCGGTTCGGTAGACATCAACCAGATTGATGAGGCGATGATAAATGAACATACCAGTCTGGCAGAACAGCCAGAGCTGGACTTGTTAATTCGCACCGGCGGTGAGTCTCGAATTAGTAACTTTTTACTTTGGCAGTCTGCCTACGCGGAACTGTTTTTTACGCCGGTATACTGGCCCGAATTTGATGAGTTAGCCTTTGCTCAAGCAATTGAAGCATTTGCAGGAACCGAGCGAAGATTTGGTTTGACTGGCGAACAAATCAAGTCAAACGGTTAAATAGAAATAGGATTTTAGTTTGTTAAAACAACGAGTAACGACAGCAATTATTTTAGCTGTGATTTTATTAGCGGCATTGTTTTTGATGCCTTTTGATTGGTTTGCTTGGGCTGCGCTAGCGGTGTTTGGTTATGGCGCTTTTGAATGGAGCAAATTATCCGAAATTAAGCAGTTTAAATATCAATTGTTGTACGCCCTCGGTACGGTAATTACAGGCGCCGCGATATACGCTGCGTTCCTCAAGTTTGAATTATGGACATTGGAAGGTAATTTAACTGAAAATAATTATTGGATAATGGTGTTGGCCTGTATTTGGTGGACCATCAGTTCTTTTCTCGTCCTTATTTACCCACGTGGGAACCGTGTTTGGCAGCATCAGCCTGTTGTTAAAGCCGTGTTCGGTTACTTAACCCTTGTCCCAGCTTGGCTAGCGTTATTAACTATCCGCGAATGGAACTACTTTAGTGATAAAGATGCAGGCGCTTGGTTAGCCTTATTTGTTTTTAGTATTGTTTGGGCCGCGGATATTGGCGCCTATTTTGCCGGACGTAAATTCGGTAGCCACAAATTAATGCCAAATGTGAGTCCAGGAAAAACCATCGAAGGTCTCATCGGCGGTATAGTCGCGGTGATTTTGTTGACTCTTTGGATGTTATGGCAACAAGATATCGAATTTCAAAACTGGCTATTACTAGCAAGTTGTTGCGTGGTTATCGGTGTTATTTCAGCGTTTGGAGACTTAAGCGAAAGTATGATCAAACGCGATGCGGGTATGAAAGACAGCGGTAATATTTTACCTGGTCATGGCGGCTTATTAGACCGTATTGACTCTTTGACGGCGGCTATGCCGGTGTTCTTGGTTTTCTTTAGTCATTTTTATTTGTAAGCCAGTTCCTTAGTGACTGACCGCCAAGACGATAGGTAAAGGGTAAGCAGTATCATGACAAAGAATGTAACGATTCTAGGCGCAACCGGCTCAATCGGATTATCAACATTAGACGTAATGCAACGTCATCCTAATGACTTCCAGTTGTATGCCGTAACTGGTAATACGAATGTTGAAGGCATGTTCGAAATTTGTCAGCAACACCAACCGGAAGTTGCCGTTATGGTCGATGAGCAGGCCGCTTTGTCACTTACAACGTTAGTCACAAATGCAGGTCTTAAAACTAACGTTCTTACTGGCGTTGATGCACTATCTGAGGTAGCAAGTGCCTCTCATGTCGATATCGTAATGGCGGCTATTGTTGGTGGCGCAGGTTTGATTCCTACTATGGCTGCCGCTAAAGCAGGTAAACGTATTTGTCTGGCCAACAAAGAAGCATTGGTCATGAGTGGTGACTTGTTTTTGAAGGCAGTACGAGAGAACGGCGCCGAGCTTTTACCTGTCGATAGCGAGCACAACGCTATTTTTCAAAGTTTACCGCCAGAAGTTCAACAAGGCGCAGAGTTGAGTCCGGCAGGGGTCCGAAAAATTCTATTAACGGGCTCGGGTGGTCCTTTCCTAGAACGTGATTTATCGACCTTTGATGTCATCACTCCAGAAATGGCTGTGGCCCACCCAAACTGGAGTATGGGCGCTAAAATTTCAGTCGACTCAGCGACCATGATGAACAAAGGACTTGAGTTTATCGAAGCTCGATTGTTATTTAATGCTAGTTTCGAGCAGATGGAAGTTATTATTCACCCTCAAAGTATCATTCACTCTATGGTCAGTTATAACGATGGTAGTGTTTTGGCACAAATGGGGCAGCCTGATATGCGAACGCCTATCGCCCACACGTTATCATATCCAAATCGAATTGAATCTGGCGTTGAACCTCTCGACTTTTCAAAAGTCGCAGATTTTTCTTTTCTGAAACCAGACTTTAATCGCTTCCCCAATTTGAGACTGGCACTTGAAGCGTCAAAGTTAGGGCAAGGTGCCACAACTGCACTTAATGCCAGTAACGAAGTAGCCGTTGCCGAATTCTTGGCAAAAAATGTTTCATTCAACGCAATAAGTCAAATCAACGAATTTGTGTTAAACAAACTTTCATCGAACAAGCCAAACTCGCTTGAAGATATCCTAGCGCTTGATGCTTTAGCGCGTCACGAAGCTCAATTACAAGCAAGGCAGCTTAGAGGAGTGTCGTGATGACGGATGTATTGGTTTCGATATTTAGCTTTATTCTCGCTTTAGGGATTTTAGTTTTTGTTCACGAATACGGACACTTTTGGGTCGCAAAGAAAAATGGCGTTAAGGTACTTCGTTTTGCCGTTGGTTTTGGTAAACCTATATATTCTTGGATGGGTAAAGATGGAACGGAATACGTCATTGGCGCAATTCCTCTTGGAGGCTACGTGCGAATGTTCGACACACGTGTCGACGAAGTTTCATCTCAAGAAGAACACTTAGCTTTTGATAAAAAGAACGTCTGGCAACGTATCGCCATAATTGCAGCTGGACCAATGGCAAATTTCGTTTTTGCCATTTTTTTAGTATTT
This sequence comes from Psychrosphaera sp., assembly GCF_982872775.1. NCBI lineage: Bacteria > Pseudomonadati > Pseudomonadota > Gammaproteobacteria > Alteromonadales > Pseudoalteromonadaceae > Psychrosphaera > Psychrosphaera sp. The sequence continues at coordinate 61,387 of NZ_CEYNSH010000007.1, forward strand.
ATTATGTTGTTGAATGGCGTTCCTGCAATCAAGCCTGTTATTGGTGACGTTGAGCCAAAATCTATTGCTGAAAAGGGCGGTCTCCAGTCCAATCACGTTATTACGCATATAAACAACGAACCGGTTATCAGTTGGCAAGAAGCAACCTATGCCTTAATTGAGTCGGTTGGTAATAAAGAGATTCAAGTTGAAGTTGGCGAGCTCAACGACAATGCTCAAATCATAAAACCTACGACCAAATATCTACAAACAGACAATTGGACGCTTGATGATGGTGATCTTTTGTCTGGTTTGGGTATTACGCCTTACCGCCCAAGTCCAACGCTTTTTTTAGCCTATATCGATGATAAAGGCCCTGCCGCAGAAGCGGGTATTACAAAGGGCGACCGAATCGTCACCATAGACGGTAAGCTTATAACTGACTGGAATCAAGCGGTTGATATAATAGCCAATTCAGCTAATCAATCTGTTAATGTACAAGTTCAACGCCAAACCCAAATTTTAGATTTTTCCGTCAAAGTGCAGAACCGTCCGACAGAAGATGGTTTTTCTAGAGGCTATTTAGGAATAGCACCACAATCAGAACCTTGGCCAAAGGGCTATGTATTTACTAATCAATATGATATTTTGCCTGCAGTTTTTGGTTCTTTCGTGAAAACGTGGGAATTAATTGAATTAACATTCAAGATGATTGGTAAGTTCATTACCGGAAGCATTGGCCTTGATAACTTAAGTGGCCCTATCAGCATCGCACAAGGTGCTGGAATTAGTGCTCAATCTGGGATTATTTATTTTATTAGTTTTATGGCATTAATCAGTGTAAACCTCGGTGTCATTAACTTATTGCCACTTCCTGTCTTAGATGGTGGCCATTTAATGTATTTTATTATTGAACTTATCAGAGGAAAGCCTGTCTCTGAAAGGGTGCAGGAAATGGGATTCCGTTTTGGCGCAGTCGCGTTGATGCTTGTTATGGGGATCGCCTTGTTTAATGATTTTGCTCGGTTATAGTGCGTTGTAACCGAAATGCAGTAGTTGTATTGGAATTAGAATAATAATGAAACGAATTTTAGCCGGTCTGATATTAGTAAGTTCAAGCTTTTTAGCGAATGCTAGTGAAGACAAATTTGTCATTGAAGATATCCGTGTAGATGGCCTCCAGCGTGTGGCGCTCGGTGCTGCATTAACTCACGTCCCATTTAACGTTGGGGACAATATCTCAGAATTTTATGTTGGTCAGTCAATCAAGCGACTCTACGAGTCTGGCTTTTTTGCTGACATAGAAGTATACCGTGACGGTAACGTTGTGGTTTATAAAGTTATCGAACGACCTACCATTAGTGAAATTGAGTTAGACGGTAACAGCGATCTTAAAGACGAGCAGCTAATGCAAAGTCTTGAAGACAGCAACATACGTGTTGGTGAGTCACTCGATAAAGCCATATTGACCGAAGTAGAAAACTCAATCGTTGAGTTTTATCACAGCGTTGGTAAATATAACGCCTCTGTAAAAGCTAAGGTCACGTACTTACCGCGTAATCGCGTAAAAATTCTATTTGAATTTAATGAAGGTGACGCGGCTTCTATTCGTCAAATCAACATCATCGGCAACGAAGTTTTTAATGATGATGAACTTCTCAATCAAATCGAAAGTAAACAAAACCTAGCTTGGTGGCAGTTCCTTGATAATGACCGTTATCAAAAACAAGCCTTGCAAGGCGATATGGAAACCATCAAAGATTACTACCTTGATTATGGTTACTTGCGATTCAACATCGATTCTACTCAAGTATCTATTGGTCCAGATAAAGAGTCGGTTTATGTAACGTTTAACGTGACAGAAGGCGAACCGTATACGGTTAAGAGCTTTGAATTAATCGGTGACCTTTTAGGCCAGGAAGATCTAATCAAACAGATCATCCCAATTCAGTTAGATGAAACGTACAACGGTTCATTAGTGACTTATGCTGAAGAGATGGTGACGAAGTACTTAGGGCGCTTTGGTTATGCAAACGCGAAAGTAACCACTTACCCTCAGCTTAATGATGAAACCAAAGAAGTAGACCTAACCATTAACGTTGAACCTGGCAAACGTGTTTATGTAAGACGCATTAAGTTTGTTGGTAACTATGCAACGTCAGATGAAGTATTACGTCGTGAACTACGCCAGTTTGAAGGTGCGACGCTATCGAATAACTTACTTGAGTTGTCTAAAACACTCATTCAACGTCAAAAGTTCATCGAAAATGTTGAATTTGCAGTACAAGAAATTCCAGGTGAAGACGACCTAGTTGACGTTACGTTTACTGTCAAAGAACAAGCTTCTGGTTCATTCCAAGCTGGTGTGTCTTATGGTGACTACACAGGTTTAGCGTTTAATGCTTCTATTCAACAAGAAAACTTCTTGGGTACAGGTAACTCAGTCGGTATTTCACTTAATACTTGGAAGGCACAGCAAACCATTGCCCTAAACTACATGGATAACTTCTTCACCGAAGATGGTGTTTCATTAGGTGGTCAAATTGCTTACAGTAACTACGATGCGTCAAAAGTTAACCTAATCACCTATTCTCGTAAGACGGTAACGGTTGGGCCTACACTTAGCTGGCCGGTAATGGAAAACAACCGTGTTAACGTTGGTTTGGCATACAAAAACTTAGAAGTATCGTCACTGCAAAGTTATGACCAAATTAAAACGTTTACCGAACCGTTTATCGACCCAAGTGACCCTGATGCGAAGTACAAATTTAGAAACCTTGAAGCCAATATTGGTTGGCAACGTAATACACTAAACCGAGGAGTCTTCCCTTCAGCGGGTTCGAGCCAATACTATGGCCTTAAGGTTACGACACCAGGTTCGGATGTAGAGTACTTTAAGTTGTCATTTGATTCTAAGTTCTACTTCCCGTTGTCACGCGACCACAGCTGGACTGTGTTGGCTCGACTAGAAGCTAACTATGGTAATGGCTTCGGTTCGTTAAATGGTAACGATCAGATTTTACCTTTCTGGGAGAACTTCCAGCAGCGCTCGAATGACCTGCGTGGTTTTGAAAGTAATACAATTGGTCCACGCGGTATTAATCGTACCTTAACGTCGATTGTTGGTGGCCCTAATGAGCTTGGTGAATTGGACACTATTTACATTGGCTCAGAAAACGATAGATTATCTACCACTTTCCGTTCTACCGGTGGTAACGCATCTGTATTTGGTGGTATCGAATTAATCACACCAACACCGTTCTTGGAAGATGAGATGGCTAATTCAGTGCGCACATCAGTGTTTGTTGATGTGGGTAATGTTTGGGATACAGAATTCGATTACGATGCTTATGAGGGCATGATTGATCAACGTACGGGTACAAACATTGTTGATTATTCAGACCCAGGTCGTTATCGTGTATCAAGCGGTGTTTCCTTACAATGGCTATCGCCAATGGGACCACTAGTCTTCACTTGGTCACGTCCTTTGAAAGAATATGATGAGGACAAACATGAAGTATTTAGTTTTAATATCGGAACTACATTCTAGGACAAATAGTTCTTTAATTTTGGAGTAAAAAATGACACTAGCAAAAAAAATCTTGGCCTTAACAACGGGCATCTTATTTTCGGTTTCAGCTTGGGCTGAGTCGATTGCAGTAGTAGACGTTCAGAAAGTTGTTTCACAGCTTCCACAAATGGCGGCAATGCAACAACAGTTACAGCAGGAATTTGCTGGTGCGGCTGAAGAAGTAGAAAAGCTTAAAAGCGACATTCAGTTCAACATGGAAAAATTCCAACGTGAATCGATGACAATGAGCCAAGAGCAGCAAGACAAGCTTCGTGGTGAGATTGAAGAAATGCAAAAGCAATTCCAAGCTAAAGCACAGCCACTTCAAGAAAATATTCGTCGTCGTCAAGCAGAAGAGCGCAACAAGATCATGGCTATCGTTAAACAAGCGGTTGACCAAGTTGCAGCTGAAGAAAAAATTGACGTAGTGTTACAAGCACAATCGGTTGCTTTTGTTACACCTGAGAAAGACATTTCTGCGCAAGTAGTCGAAAAAGCGAGTAAAATTAAGTAAAATAGCTTTTACTAATTTGGAAACCCACTTTAGTCTCTAAAGTGGGTTTTTGTTTGTCTGGAGATCTTAAATGAGCCATACCCTTCGTCAGCTAGCCGATCATATCGAACAACACGCTGGTCTTGCCGTCACTATTTTAGGCGATGAAGAATTTGTTATTTCAAAATTATCTACCATTGAGTCCGCAGGCAACACCGATATAACCTTTTTAGCGAATAAAAAGTATAAGAAACACCTAGAGGGCTGTAAGGCTGGTTGCGTGATCTTAAGCGAAGATTCAACGGACAGTTGGCAAGGTAATGCGCTCGTTTTAGCTAATCCTTACGTTGGCTTTGCACTGGTTGCACAATTACTCGATACCACGCCTGCACCCGCGACAAATATTCATCCTTCTGCCGTGATTCACGAGTCGGCTAAGCTTGGCGCAAACGTAGCAATTGGACCAAATACTGTCATCGAACAGGACGTTGTCTTACACGATGATGTACAGATCGGAGCAGGTACGGTTATTGGGCAAGGTACAATTGTCGGCGCAGGCACTCGAACATGGTCAAACGTCTCCATCTATCACAATGTCACTATCGGTGCGCAATGTTTAATTCAAGCAAATACAGTGATAGGTTCGGACGGTTTTGGATATGCACCACTTAATAAAGACGGCGATCAACATTGGATTAAAATCCCACAAATTGGTGGGGTGACCATTGGCGATGGTGTCGAGATTGGTGCTTCAACAAGCATTGACCGCGGTGCAATCAATGACACTGTAATCGGCAATGGGGTTATTTTAGATAACCAAATACAAATAGGACATAATGTCGAAATTGGCGACTTTTCAGTTGTGGCTGGTGCAACAGCCATTGCCGGAAGTACCAAAATTGGAAGAAATGTCACCATTGGTGGATGCTGCTCAATTGTCGGTCATATCACGATATGCGACAGAGCTTTCATCACTGGGCGTGCATTTGTAATTAATGACATCAAGGAACCAGGAGTCTACTCCTCGGGGATGCCTGCAACAACGAATAAAGAGTGGCGTAAAAATACGGCACGCTATAAAAAACTAGACGATTTGTTTGGTCGCGTTAAAGAGCTAGAAAAGCAAGCACCAAGCAAATAGATTGCAGCTTTGTAAGGAGACACATTTTGTCTGAGCAATTAAATTCATTTGAAATCGAAAAAATCATGTCTTATCTACCACATAGATACCCTATGTTGTTGATAGACCGCGTCTTGGATTACAAAGAGGGTGAAACGCTTCACGCGATTAAAAACGTCACCATCAATGAGCCAATTTTCACTGGTCACTTTCCGGGGAAGCCAGTTTTTCCAGGCGTATTGATTTTGGAAGCAATGGCCCAAGCAACGGGTTTACTTGGTTTTAAAACCATTGAAGCGCAAAAAGGTGAAGTTGATCCAAATGAGCTATATTTATTTGCAGCAATCGACAATGCACGTTTTAAACACCCAGTTACACCGGGTGACCAAATGCATTTCCACGTTAAATTCATAAAAGAACGTCGAGGTATATGGAAGTTCTCGGGTGAGGCACTAGTGGATGGTAAGTTGGCAGCTAGCGCTGAGATTATGTGTGCTCGCCGCGTTTTATAAACCATTAATATTGATATAAAGAGATCTTGATTTGATACACGAAACAGCAATTATTTCAGAATCAGCAAAACTAGGTAACAACGTTTCCGTTGGTCCTTATTCTGTAATCGGTGACGATGTTGAAATTGGCGATAATACCGTTATTCACTCTCATGTTGTTGTCAAAGGCCCATCTAAGATTGGTAAGAACAATGAATTTTACCAATTCTCGTCTATCGGTGAAGACTGCCAAGACAAAAAATACGCGGGTGAGCCAACTCGTTTAGAAATGGGTGACAATAACATCGTTCGTGAAAACGTGACAATTCACCGCGGTACCATTCAAGATCAAAGCTTGACCAAAATAGGCAGTAATAACTTGTTCATGGCCTACACTCACGTCGCTCACGATTGTATGATTGGTGATAATGTAATTTTTGCAAATAATGCGAGTGTTGCAGGTCATGTTCACGTAGGTGACTGGGCTATTCTAGGTGGTATGGTTGGTGTTCATCAGTTTGTTAAAATTGGTGCGCACGCTTTTATCGGGCTTAACAGTATCGTGGTAAAAGATGTTCCACCATATTTGATGGCATCTGGAAATGGAGCCGAACCAAAAGGACTGAATAGTGAGGGCTTAAAACGTCGCGGTTTTACGTCTGAGCAAGTCAGCGCAGTTAAAAAGGCTTACCGCACGGTTTATCGCAAAGGGTTAACTGTCGCGGAAGCCCTGGCAGAGCTAGATACATCAGAGCCATGTGTAGAAGATTTTGCATCATTTATTAAAAACTCTTCTCGGGGTATCATTAGATAAATAGTCTAATTCAACTGTAATTATGTCGAAATTAAAAATAGGCATTATCGCCGGAGAACACTCTGGCGACTTACTAGGCGCTGACTTAATGTCGGCGCTTATTGATCTTGCCAATCAATCTGCTCAACAATCAAATCAAGCCGAACCGATAGATATTGAATTTCGTGGCGTAGCAGGCCCTAAGATGCAAAAGCTTGGCTGTTACAGCTATTTCAATATGGAAGAGTTGGCTATCATGGGCCTCGTCGAAATTCTTAAGCAGCTTCGCCCCTTACTTAAGCGCCGTAAAGAGCTAGCTAAAGACCTCATCGAGTGGCAACCAGACGTGGTGATTGGTATTGATGCCCCAGAGTTTAACTTAGGGTTAGAGCTAATGTTAAAAGAGCAGGGTATTAAAACGGTTCACTACGTGAGCCCATCGGTTTGGGCGTGGCGTCAGTCTCGTATCAATAAAATCAAAAAGGCGTGTGATAAGGTGCTAGCCTTACTGCCTTTTGAAAAAGCGTTTTATGACAAACACGATATGCCTTGTGACTTTGTCGGCCATACTTTGGCAGATCAAATTCCATTACAAGATCAGCAAGCGGTATGTCGCGAGAACTTAGACATAGCACAGAGTGATAAAGTACTAGGTGTTCTTCCTGGCAGTCGTGGTTCAGAAATTAAATTCTTACTGCGTCCGTTTTTACAAACGGCAAAAGAACTGCAACAGAAAGTGCCGAACCTCAAAGTTTTAGTCCCGACGGTGAACGAATATCGTCGCAACCAAATCCAAACCGTCATCGATAGCGAATTTGCAGAATTAAATGTCCAAGTGTCTATTGGTAACGCGCGTGACGTTATGGGCGCGTCAGATGCGGTTTTATTAGCATCAGGCACGGCGACGTTAGAAACCATGTTAATGAAAACGCCGATGGTCACTGCCTACAAGCTAAGTTGGCTAAGCTTTCAAATCTTCTCACGAATGATGAAAACCAAATTTTTTACATTGCCTAATTTACTTGCCGGTGAAAAAGTGGTGGAAGAACTCATTCAAGAAGACGCGACAGTAGAGAATATGGTTTCACACTTGTTGCCGATGTTAAAAACAGAACAAACGGAAATGAAATCGCGTTTCCATCAAATACACACCGATATTAAACGCGACGCCAGTAAACGAGCGGCGGCGTCGATTTGGGAATTGTTAAAACAAAAGTAACATTTCCGATTAGAAGAGTATTAATTATGACAACAAAAACCCCAGTGATAATGAATGAGCAGACGTATGTTCGTCCTGAAGTGCGTTTAATTGCCGGTGTTGATGAGGTAGGACGTGGCCCTTTAGTAGGAGATGTCGTCACCGCTGCCGTTATTTTAGATCCGAATAAACCAATTGAGGGCCTCAATGACTCAAAGAAACTGTCGGAGAAAAAGCGCAACGCCTTAGCTGAAGAAATCAAAGATAAGGCATTGTCTTGGTCAATTGGTCGTGCCGACCCAAGTGAAATAGATGAGCTCAATATATTGCACGCCACTATGCTTGCTATGCAACGTGCAGTTGCAAGGCTAGACACACAACCAGAACACGTATTTATCGATGGTAATCGCGTACCAAATTTGCCGATGCCAGGTAATGCTGTGGTAAAAGGGGATGGGCTTGTCGCTGAAATCAGTGCCGCGTCGATTTTGGCGAAAGTAGAAAGAGACAACGAAATGGCTGAGCTCGACAAAATTCACCCGGAATACGGCTTTGCGAAGCACAAAGGTTATCCAACAAAATTACACTTCGAAATGCTTGCCAAATACGGTCCAACACCGCACCATAGGAAAAGTTTTAAGCCAGTTCAAAAAGCACTTGGCTTAGTGGAATAATTAACTCAATTGTCAACGTTACCTAATAAATAGAGCTCAAGAACCAAGTGCCGAATCAAGAAACGTCAATAACACAACCATCAGAGTCCCCTATGTCACAAAGCAATACGTCCGATCCTAAATTTGTTCATTTGAGAGTCCATAGTGACTTTTCAATGATGGATGGCTTGGCGAAAGTCAAAAAGATTTTGGGGCAAGCCAAAGAGATGAATATGCCGGCTTTGGCGCTAACAGACCAAATGAATTTGTGTGGTTTGGTTAAGTTCTATGAAGGGGCTCATGGCGCTGGTATTAAACCGATTATAGGTGTTGATGTATGGATGAAACGGGCTGACGATGAACCGCTGTTTCGCTTAACCTTAATTGCCAAAAATAACGATGGTTATAAAAACATAACCATGTTGATCTCAAAGGCATATCTAAGAGGCTCGTACCAAGGGAAAATGGCCATTGATAAAGAATGGCTAGCCGAACACAAAGAAGGCATTATCATTTTATCAGGCGGCTTTTCTGGTGATCTCGCGTTTGCAATGAGCAAACACAATCAAAAGCTTATTGATGAAGTACTGAGTTTTTATCAGACTCACTTTGTCGATCATTTCTATATTGAATTAACCCGCACGGGACGCCCAAATGAAGGCATGTATATAGAGCAAGCCGTCGACATTGCAGAAAAGCACCAAATTCCTGTGGTGGCGACTAATGAAGTTGTCTTCATGGCTGCAGAAGATTTTGAAGCGCACGAAGTTCGCGTATGTATTAACCAAAAAATGACGATTGACGATAAAAATCGTCCCAAAAATTACAGTGCCGAACAATACCTCAGATCTGAAGAGGAAATGTGTGAGCTATTTGCTGATATTCCGTCGGCATTACAAAACTCAGTTGAGATAGCGAAACGATGTAACGTTACGGTTCAACTTGGTACGTATTTCCTACCTGAATGTCCGACAGATGGTATGACCGAAGCCGACTACTTAGTTAAGGTATCGGAAGATGGCTTGGAAGAACGACTCGAGTTTTTATTTCCGGACCCTGAAGTACGAAAAGAAAAACGCAAAGAATACGATGAGCGTTTGGACATAGAACTTAAAGTTATTAACCAAATGGGATTTCCTGGTTACTTCCTCATCGTTGCCGAGTTTATCCAGTGGAGTAAAGACAACAATATTCCAGTGGGACCGGGGCGAGGTTCTGGTGCCGGTTCATTGGTTGCTTACGCGCTTAAAATTACCGATCTTGATCCACTCGAATTTGCATTGTTATTCGAACGATTCCTAAACCCTGAACGTGTATCGATGCCGGATTTTGACGTCGATTTCTGTATGGACCGACGCGATGAGGTAATCGACCACGTTGCCGAACTTTACGGGCGAGATGCCGTTTCACAGATCATTACTTTTGGTACGCTTGCTGCTAAAGCCGTTATTCAATCGGTTGGGCGAGTGATGGGACTACCATTTGGTTTTGTTGATCGCATCTCGAAGCTTATTCCTGGCGATCCGGGTATTACCCTTGAAAAAGCGTGGAAAGCCGAGCCTCAACTTGAAGAAATTTACCAACAAGACGATGACGCTAAAGAGCTCATCGATATGGCAAGAAAACTGGAAGGTGTCACTCGAGGTGCCGGTAAGCACGCCGGTGGTGTTGTAATCGCGCCCACCAAAATTACTGATTTTGCTCCTTTATATTGTGATGACGAAGGCAAGAACCCGGTTACACAGTTCGACAAAAACGATGTTGAAACGGCCGGCTTGGTTAAATTTGACTTCTTAGGCCTACGAACGCTAACTATTTTGCAATGGGCCATTGATATGGCCAACAGCCGTATCGAAAACGAAGAAGATTATATCGATATCGCCGCTATCCCGGTAGACGATCCCGCGAGCTTCAGAATGTTAATGAATTCTGAAACAACCGCGGTATTCCAGCTCGAATCGTCTGGTATGAAGAGCCTAATCAAAAAGCTTCAGCCAGATTGCTTTGAAGATATTATCGCTTTGGTAGCCTTATTCCGCCCAGGTCCGCTTGACTCAGGCATGGTTGACAACTTTATCGAACGTAAACACGGTCGTGAAGAAGTTGCTTACCCGGATCATGAATATCAACACGACTGTCTAAAAGAAATTCTCGAGCCGACGTACGGCATCATTCTCTATCAAGAGCAAGTGATGCAGATAGCACAGGTAATGGCGGGGTATTCTCTCGGTGGCGCTGACTTACTTCGTCGTGCGATGGGTAAGAAGAAGCCAGAGGAGATGGAAAAACAACGCGGGACCTTTGCCGAAGGTGCCAAGAAAAACAACATCGATCCAGACTTGGCGATGAAGATTTTTGACTTGGTAGAAAAGTTCGCGGGTTATGGCTTCAACAAATCTCACTCGGCGGCTTATGCTCTTGTTTCTTATCAAACCTTATGGATGAAGTGTCATTATCCGTCAGAGTTTATGGCGGCAGTTATGTCAGCCGATATGGATAATACCGACAAAATCGTTACTTTAGTCGACGAGTGTGACCGCATGAAGCTCGTTATCGAGCCACCAAATGTGAACTCGGGAGAATACAAATTTACTGTAAACGATGAAGGTCATATTGTTTATGGTATCGGCGCGATTAAAGGTGTTGGGGAAGGCCCAGTTGAAGCTATCCTTGAGGCGCGTGAAAGCGGTGGTGACTTTAAAGACTTATTTGATTTTTGTTCACGAGTTGATGTTAAACGAATCAACAAACGCGTAATGGAAAAACTAGTGTTATCCGGTGCCCTTGATCAACTAGGCCCAGAGCCACACAGTCAAGAAAACCGTAGCGTGATAATGGCAAGCCTAGAAGATGCCATGAAGGCGGCAACACAACACGCCAAAAACGCCGATGTGGGTCAAGAAGACTTATTTGGGTTATTCGATACCTCACACGAGGAAGTAAAACCTCAATTTAAAGAAGCCGCTCCTTGGTCTGATGCGGTTTGGCTGCAAGGTGAGAAAGATACCCTTGGACTGTTTTTAACAGGTCATCCAATTAACGCTTATCGAAAAGAGCTGCGTCACTACACAAAAATTAAATTATCTGAAGTCGAACCGACAAGGCGTGACCAAAGTGTCACAGTTTGTGGCTTGATCATCGATATGCGAGTTCTTGTCAATAAAAAAGGTCGAAAGTGGGCTTTGGTCACAATTGATGATAAAAGTGGTCGTTTAGATTTCCGGTTATTCCCCGAACAGTTCGAAATGTTCCAAGATTTGTTGCAAACTGGTCAAATTGTCGTCGTTTCTGGACAGGTCAGCTTTGATAATTTTAGTGACGGCAATACAATGACTGCGCGTGATGTGATGTCTTTGACCGTAGCCCGTGAAAAATTTGTCCGCAACATCAAGCTAGATGTCGCAAGTGAGCAACAAGCAACAACTGTAATGGACAAATTAAAGCGAATATTATTACCGTACAAAGATGGCACAACACCCATTCGTATTAGCTATCAAAATCAGGTGGCTAGCGCTGAACTCGAACTTGGTACAGCGTGGCGGGTTAGTCCTGATGAACAATTATTGATAGACATACATGAGAACTTGGCCATCGAGCCGAAATTGGAATTCTAGAAGCTGAGCTTGGGATTGAGCTTGGCCGTTTAAATTAATAACTGGTGGTAAAATGAGTCTCAATTATCTTGAGTTTGAACAGCCGATTGCAGAATTAGAAGCAAAAATTAATGAGTTACAAAGCGTTAACCGCGGTGGCGAACTGGACTTAGGGTTAGAAGAAGAAATTTCTAACCTAAAAGAAAAAAATCGTGAGTTAACAGAAAAGATTTTTAACAATTTGGGGGCATGGCAAGTTGCGCAAATTGCACGTCATCCATTGCGTCCATACACAAAAGACTACATTGAACGTATTTTCACTGAGTTCGATGAGCTAGCAGGCGACCGCACTTATGCAAACGATCTAGCCATCGTTGGTGGTATTGCTCGTTTAGATGATGAGCCAGTGATGATTATAGGCCAACAAAAAGGCCGTGATACTGCTGAAAAGATTAAACGTAACTTTGGTATGCCAAAGCCAGAAGGCTACCGTAAAGCATTGCGCTTAATGGAAATGGCCGAGCGCTTTGATATGCCAATCATTACCTTCATCGATACACCGGGTGCTTATCCAGGTATCGGCGCAGAAGAGCGTGGCCAAAGTGAAGCGATTGCACGTAACTTGAAAGTCATGTCTGGTCTTAAAGTTCCCGTCGTTTGTACCGTAATTGGCGAAGGTGGTTCTGGTGGTGCATTAGCGATTGGTGTTGGTGACCGTGTAAATATGCTTGAATATTCAACGTACTCGGTAATTTCTCCAGAAGGTTGTGCGTCTATTTTATGGAAGAGCGCAGCAAAGGCGCCAGATGCTGCGGAAGCTATGGGTATTACAGCCGCTAAAATCAAAGAGTTAGACTTGATTGATAATATCGTTAAAGAGCCATTAGGTGGTGCACACCGTGATATGGACAAGATGGCCGCAAATTTAAAGCAACGTATCAAACAAGACTTAACTGACCTTAGAACCTTATCTAAAGAAGAGTTATTAGATAAGCGTTACGAGCGACTTATGGCGTTTGGTTACCTATAAGTTGTAGAGAAAAGCATTAAGCGCAATATCAAAGCGACTAATTTGAAATTTAGGTTTTGAATGTCATCGCGCTAAATAAAACTTGATAGTAAAGTAAAAATTAAAAGCCATCTGGTGACTGATTCACCCGGTGGCTTTTACTTATCTGCTTCTAGCACGCATAATAAACACAGCCTTTGTTTATTCTATTAAGTCCTTGTATGAGCTCACATAATCAAACCAAAAACCAAGCAGATTTTGCTAGTGGTTCATTAGCAAACCACGTGTTTGGCTTTTTGCAATCAAACAACTTGTTAGGGCGACCATTAGTCGTAGCCTTGAGCGGTGGATTGGATTCTATGGTGATGCTCAGTGTAATGTTAGAAATAAGGCGCAGTATTGACCAAGATATCAACCTTAGTGCGATACATGTCAATCATGGTTTGAGCTCAAATGCAAAAGATTGGCAAAGCTTTGTTACACGATTTTGTCAGTTCAACCAGGTAGAGTTACAAACAGAAACGTTGTCACTTAAAAAGCAGAGTCAGCACTCTTTAGAGCAACAGGCCAGAGATGCAAGATATAAAGCGATAGCTGAACTCGCGCCGTCACAGGCTGTGGTATTAACAGGGCATCATCAACAAGATCAATTTGAAACGTTTTTGTTGAGGTTAAGTCGAGGGGCTGGAGTAAATGGATTGGGTGCGATGCGTGAGCTTACAAAACTTCCAGTAGAGTCTTATTCCGAAAAAGGCATTAGACTCGCAAGACCTTTACTTCCTTACTCACAAAATTTTCTCGTTGAATACGCAACAGACAACAATTTGGAGTGGGTAGAAGATGAGTCTAATCAAAACGTAGAGTTTGATCGCAACTTTATTCGTCACCGAATTACACCGGCATATATTCAACGATGGCCGCATTTTATCGATGCCGTTTACAAGTCCACTCAGCACCTCCAAGAAGAAGGAGACTTGTTAGCTGAGTATTTAAATCAGGATTTAGCGCCACTAATTGTAACGCATTCGTTTGGCCAGCTTGAAGAGGTAGACGGTGTGCAGACCCATTTGTTTCAATTTAGAGGCCTAGATTTACAGGCGCTATTCGATTTGCCACAAATTAAACAAAGACCGCTAATCCGACTTTTTGTAAACCAGGTAACGGGAAAACCACCAACATCAAAGGGCCTTGAGCAGTTAATGACTTCTGTCATTGAGGCTAAAAAAGACAAGCAACCAGAATTGTTACTCAATGGCTTTACTGTTCGACGTTTTAAAGAGACATTATTTTTAGTCTCCGAGCAGGAATTAACGACGAGAAAAGAGCAGTTGGCAACACAGCTTACGATAAAGGGTGTGGAATCAGAAGAACTAAAATTAGTTTTTGATCACACTAAATTGACGTTGCAACCAAACGCTAATTCGGGCACCAAAAAAATATCCCAGTTATTAAAGCAAAAAGGCTGCCCAGCTTGGTTGAGAGCCTTCGTACCTGTCTATTTAAATGGAATCGATGTGGTCAGTGTTGTAGGGTATGCGACTGACATAAACTACCAGTCGCAAGTCAGTATTAGGCTGACATAATACAGTTTTTACCGGCGTGTTTGGCAGCGTACAGCGCCTTATCTGCCTTGGCAAAAAGACTGCTTGTTGTATCCATCGATTCAAAAACGGCGCAGCCGACACTCACACCAACGCTGTATTTTAACGAGATGTCAGAATCGTCGATACTAGACTGTAAGCGCTCACCTACAGCAAGCGCCGAATTAATGTCTTGACCATCCAATATGATTGCAAATTCATCGCCACCAAATCGGAACGCTTGATCAGTACCTCGGATGCTATCTTTTAACATTTGAGTAAACTTAATTAAAATTTCATCTCCAATTAAGTGACCGTAACCATCATTGACTTGTTTAAAATTATCAAGGTCTAACAACATTAGGGTAAACGGTGTTGCATGTCGCTTGGCTGAACAAATAGCACGACCAATACTGTCATCGTAGTTAGCTCGATTGCCGATATTGGTCAACGGATCTTTTAATGCTAATTGTTGTAACTGCCAAAATGCTAAGGCGTTTCTCAACGGAAATACCAAACGCTTTTGAAAATTACTCAATGATGACAACAAAATATCAGTTACCGGCTTGACCGAGTAATAGTTCACTCGACCCATTAGTCTATCGTCAATTTGAATCGGTAGTGCTAACTCAAATAGTGTCGAATCTACCTTTCCTGCGCTAAACTTTCCGTGATAGGTGTCGAGTTCAACACCTGAAACCTTGTGACTTGCGCCAATTGCATTGACATAGATTGCAAGTAGCTGCTCAATATCCAGCGTAGTTTGCAGTTGTTCCGTTAACGACGCAGGATCCTGTACGGTCGAGTTATAACCCGTCCAACCAGACACAAAATTAGACTTTGAGTCGGTGTTGATTACGTCTAAATGACTGATGTAATCCATCTGGTCTCCCAAAGCGAGTCGCTTTAATAAAAATAGTAATGTCTTGTGATAAGCGAAAGTCGTGCCAGTTTTGCAATAACATGATTCCAATAGAAAAAGGCAAAACTGATTAATTATTCTGCTACACTGACAAAAATTCGACGGCAATTGATTGCCAATGTTTTAGGAGAAAATGGCAGATTATGGATCACGGTTTTTTTGTGGAGCTGATTGTTTTATTGGCGACCTCCGTGTTTACGGTTTGGTTGTTTAAGCGATTGCGTTTACCCGCTATTTTGGCTTACTTAATTGCTGGTGTGATTGCTGGTCCAGAAGTTCTATCTGTTATCTCTGAACCTAAAGACTTGGTTTTGGTTGCTGAGTTGGGGATTGTTTTCTTGTTATTCAGTCTTGGTCTTGAGTTCTCTATTCCCAAATTATTGGCCATGCGACATTTGGTATTTGGTGTTGGTAGCGCCCAAGTCATCCTGACCTTGATGATCGTAATGTTACTTGTCGTGTCACTTAACCAGACTTGGGCGAGTGCGTTTGTTATAGGTAGTATCTTTGCTTTGTCCTCAACTGCGGTTGTCGTTAAGACGCTCAATGAGTCTGGACTTACTCAAACCAAACGCGGTCAAATCGCCATTTCTATTTTATTATTTCAAGATATAGCCGTTGTACCTTTTCTAATCGCAATACCGCTTCTCGGTGCTGATAGCGAAGGGAGCGTGATGTTTGCGATTTTAACTGCATTGGCTAAAGGTGCTGTCGTCGTAACGATCCTCTTATCGGTTGGTAAGTGGGTACTACCACGCTTATTCAATCAAGTCGCGCAAGTTCGCACTGATGAGCTGTTTGTACTGACGGCAATATTGGTAACTGTATTAGCTGGGACGTTGACTAATTTCTTTGGTTTGTCGATGGCGTTAGGTGCATTTTTGGCTGGCATGATGCTCAGTGAATCGCAATATAAACATCAATTGGAGGCGGACATAAGGCCATTTAGGGATATTTTAATGGGCTTGTTTTTTATTAGTGTTGGGATGGAGTTAAGCCTCAATGCAATGCTGAACCAGTGGCCACTTATTTTGTCAGGCATTGCGTTACTGCTGCTAATTAAAACGGTAATCATTAGACATTTGGCGGTGCTAGCCGGGCAGCGAAGTGAAGATGGCTGGGCGACGGGGTTAATGTTATTCCAGATGGGTGAGTTTGGTTTTGTATTGGTGGCACTGGCGCAGCAGTTTAATATCCTTTCTCCTGATATATCGGCTGCATTGCTTGGCATCGGTGTACTCAGTATGGCCGTAACGCCACTAATCATTAGTAAAGACAAAGAAATTATAAATGCTGGTGGGCGCTTGTTTGGCGTTAAAAACGAAGACTTTATCGAGCAACAAGAAGAAGTCGAATTTGAAACCAACCTAAGTGATCACGTAATAATTTGCGGGTTTGGTCGAGTAGGCCAAACGGTTAGTCGCTTTTTGCGTTCGGAAGCGGTGCCTTTTGTGGTTCTCGATGTCGACCCAATACGAGTAGCAGAAGCGCAAGCTGCGGGTGAAAACGTCCAGTATGGTCATGCGAGAGATAAAGCTATTCTCAAAGCGGTTAATGTTGATAAAGCCAAGCTTGTGGTGGTGACGTTTGGTGATTTGACCAAAACTCAAACCGTCATCAATAACGTTAAATCACTGTCTTCTAGTGCTCGAATCATGGTACGTACTAAGTCTGATGAGCACATGGCGTTTATTCTCGATGAGGGAGCTGACCAAGTCGTACCGGAAGCGCTAGAAGGAAGTTTGATGTTGGTTTCTCAAGTGTTATTTGAGTCTGGTGTTCCAATGTCTCGAGTTTTACGACGAATTCGAAAAGAGCGTGAAAATCGTTACGGCCAAATGCACGGATTCTATCAAGGTGAAACCACAGACTTGTCAGCTGATAAACGAGATCTATTAGAGTTTATTCACGCCATTAACATTTCGAGCTCTGCGTACGCCGTGGGCAAAACGCTTGCTAGTTTAAAACTTGAAGAAAGGCGGGTAGAAATTGTTGGCCTGCGTCGTGACAACCAAGAAATATCTTCACCAAAACCTGATACGGTTTTGAAGGCGCAAGATATTCTTGTTGTTAAAGGTAAACCTAGAAGGGTAGAGCGAGCAGAGCGGTTTGTTTTAACAGGTTAAACAGCGGCCTTATGTGGAGCTCGGGTGTATTTCTCGAGTTCCAAAAATTCTAATATTTCGTCTATACGTTCCAACCCATCCTCATAACCAATTTGAATGAGCTTTTCGGTAAAGGGCTTTTCAAACAAAATGTAACTTAATAACGCGGATTCGGAGTTTTGTTTTACGCCAAAAAAGCGCATCAAAAAGCGAATTGCTGGTGGCAAATGGCGATAATAATTTTGTGCTATTTGGTTGAAGTTACGACTTGGGTTAATCACTAGTGTATCAACCTTTTTTAGGCCAGTTTTTTCTTCACTTGCGTGCTCTAATGTTTGGTTTATTCTCTCTAGACGCTCAAGATCCGAATTCATTGAATCGGTAAATACAGTATCTAATAAATGCCCCGTAATCGCTGCCGAATTTGGGTGGAACTCAGAGTGGCCATAGTATTTGTCGTCACTGGGCTGGGCCACGCCAATTATTAATATTTTATTGGCACCTAAATGAATCGCAGGGCTTAGTGGTGATAATTGGTGAATGGCCCCATCACCGTAATAACTATTACCAATTTTTACGCTTGGAAATACCAAAGGAATCGCAGCTGATGCTAGCAAGTGACGAGGAGTGAGCACGGTTTTAACGCCTTTTCTCTTGGCCCGTGTCCACTCATTACTGTCTTTACTTTGAAAAAACGAAATAGAATTACCGTCGCTGTAACACGAAGCGGTAACAGAAATCGCGCTTAAGTGATCCGTTAATATATTTCTATCGATACGCTGAAAATTAACGACTTGTTTTAGCAAGGCCTTAAGCGGCTCATTATTTAATAAACTTGTCGCACGGTCTTGTCCTCGTTTACTAAATCGAGAAAGAAAATTCTTGAATAAATGTGAATAAACGCCAGTCCAACTACTCACATAAACTTGTTCCGTTTTAAAGTTCTTCCAAACCCATTCTGACTTTTTTACACCCAAATGAAAACACGACGCATGAGTTGCCAATGAGACCGCATTAATGGCGCCTGCAGAGGTACCATTAATGATTTTAAATGGTGATTTCTGGTTTCGAGGAAGGTGTGCGGCAATGGCTTTTAAAACGCCAATTTGATAGGCGGCTCGGGCACCGCCTCCAGACAAAATTAAACCTACAGTGGAAGGTGCTTTGGCTTGGCTAAATAACATCTTTTAATTTGTCCTATTGGAACTGTCCATATTACTGGGAAATACATTGGTCTTAGAGTATCAACCTTATATTTATCAGAATACGTTATAAAGCTAGCATAAAATAGTGGTTACTCAATAATTAACCAATCAAAGAGTGATTGATTAATTACCCTTGCAACTGTAAGTAGATTACGTAATAATTCGCGCCGATCGAAGCTGGTTCATTAATGTGTTGGTAGAGATCGAGTTCATAATGGTATCTCCATTGGTTCTCTCGCAACGATAGCTGGTTAACCTGGTCAGGCCCGGAAGGGAGCAGCCACAGCTAGTGACTCGTGTGCCGGGATGTGGCTGGTGGAGGTGCCACCAATCCCAAAATCTTATTTCATTTAGCGTAACATTTTGTTACTCAATTCTTCGCAAAGACCTTTCTCCTTTATTATTTTTGTGCGAATTTAAGCGTATAATTCTGCTCGATTTTTAAAGTTTGGCCTCACTATTTGGCCAAAAAATGTTATCTTTTAGATTATGTTGCTACGGCTCGAACTTATTTGAGTCGAAAGCTTAGAATATAAAAAGAAAAAGGAGTTCATTCATGACATCCGTTCTATCGCGGTTGGGGTTACTCTGTGCATTGTTAGGAGCATCTCTCAGCGCAATGCCATTGCAAGCTAATCAACCACAAAAAAGCCCCTCACTTGAGTTAGAAGACTGCTTCGTTGATGGAATTACCAGTAAAGTCAAATGTGGTACATATGCCGTAGCAGAAGACCGCTCAAAGCCTTTATCGCCCGACAACAAAATTGACTTAAATATAGTTTTATTACCTAAGTTCAAAGAAGAAAGCACCGAACTACCGGTTATCTTCTTAGCAGGTGGTCCTGGACAAGCGGCAACGGAACTTGCTGGAAGCATGAATCAATTATTGGAGAGTGTTCGACAACAACACGATATTTTATTGGTTGATCAACGCGGAACTGGTGGCTCAAACGCATTAGAATGTGAAACGCTCGATGTTGATCCATTGAGTTACGATGACTCAGTAACCGATTTAAAAGAGGAAATGGCGAAATGTGTCGCTAAGTTGTCTGATTTCCATCTACCTAGTTATAACTCTATCGACCATATCAAAGATTTAGAAGTCGTCCGTGCCGCACTTGGTTACAAAAAAGTAAACATATTCGGTGGTTCATATGGTACTCGCGCTGGCTTTACTTACCTGCAGCAGTTTCCTGAGTCCATCAATACCGCAGTTTTGGACAGTAATGCACCATTACAATTGGTGATTGGTTTGTTTGGTAAATCAGGTGAACGCGCTTTTGACATGTTAGTCCAAGACTGTAAACAAACACCAGCTTGTAACAGCGCCTTTCCCAATTTAAAGCAAGACTATTTAACGCTTATCGATAGTCTAAAAGAGGGACCGGTCAGCGTCGATATGTATCATCCATTGACCGGTGAGCCAAGTACACTTGTATTGACACCAACAAAAGTCATCAATGAAATTCGTATGCCTCTTTATAACTTAGGTAGTCGAGTTTTAGTCCCTTACGTTGTAAATCGAGCGGCTAATGGTGATTATCGTCCGCTTGCGGCTATGATCGGTCGTCAAGCTGATATGGAACGTGCTCCAGGGCAAATTTATTCAGGTCTAATTATGAATATCATTTGTAATGAAGATCTTCCTCGTGTTTCACAAGCCGAAGTTGAAAAAGACGCTGACAATTATTTCCAAGGTGGTCAATTCTATGAGGCGATGGCAGAGAGTTGTGACGCTTGGCCAAACTGGCAACCTGAAGCAGGTTATAACGAACCGTTAAAAACAGACGTACCTGTTTTGTTATTCTCGGGTGATTACGATCCAGTGACGCCTCCTGCTTATGGTGATTTGGCAATGGAAACATTGACCAATGCTAAGCATGTATTAATCAAGCAGGCTGCTCACGTTGCCTCATTCTCTCAATGTATCGAACCAATTAATGACTTCATAAAATCAGGTTCTTTTGAAGAGTTAGATTTTGAATGTGCCGAAGAGCAACGCAAGTTGATGTTCTTAATCGATCAGAACCAATTGAAGTAGGAGCGAGTCATGTTAGAAGTTAAAAATTTAGAAAAATCGTTTGGTGACTTTAAGGCTCTGAACAATTTGAGCTTTAGCGCACAAGATGGCCAGATTACTGGTCTACTAGGGCCAAATGGTGCCGGTAAAACTACCGCTCTTCGCGTCCTTTACGGACTATTAAAAGCCGATGGCGGTGTTGGTATCATCAATGGTGTTGACAGTTCTGTCGACCCTCGTGGTGCTCGTAAACACATTGGTATTTTCCCTGATAAGTTTGGCTTATATGAGCGCCTAACGGCTCGCGAACAAATTAGCTATTTTGCAGGTCTACACGGTTTAGCAGGAGACGCGCTTGCTGCCGCAGTGGATAAGGTAATCCAAAAGTTAAGTATCGAAGATATTGCGGATAGACGTTGTGAGGGTTTTTCACAAGGCCAAAGAATGAAGGTGGTTTTAGCACAGAGCCTAGTTCACGAGCCTAAAAACTTGATTCTCGATGAGCCAACTCGTGGCCTTGATGTTATGAGTACCCGGATTTTACGAGATATTTTAAGTGATTTAAAAGCACAAGGTATTTGTATTCTATTTTCCTCTCATGTGATGCAAGAAGTCGCAGCACTTTGTGACAAAGTTATTGTTATCTCTAATGGTGAAATAGCGGGTGAAGGTACGCCAGAAGAACTATGCGAGAGAACCGGTGAAACATCTCTGGAAGAAGCATTTGTAAAATTAATTGGTACGGATGAGGGAATTGCAGCATGATTTGGGCATTATTAAAAAAGGAAATTCTAGACTCGGTTCGTGACAAACGCTCCGTCACCGCTGCCTTGTTAGGTGCGATGATTGGCCCATTCATAATGGTAGCGATGTTTTCATTTTCTATAGAACAGTCGCGTTCACAAGACACCTTGTATGTTGATATTGAGAATGCGGAGCTGGCTCCACAGATTGTAGAGCTGTTCGACCGTGCGGATATCAAACATTTCGATATGCCGGAAGAAGGCGACAAAATTGAAGTGGATGGAGAGTCAGAAACGCACTCTGGCATTGTTATACGATTTGACGAGTCGTTTGCAGAGAACTTGGCGAAAGCAAAACCAGCAGAAGTAGTCATCACCACAGATCACTCAGAAAAGGATGCAAGAAGCAAAGTCAGCCGCGTTAAAAAGGTATTAAATCAATATCAAGGTGCCGTGGTTCAAATGAGGTTAATTGCTCGCGGTATTTCACCAAATGTTGCCAATGCAATTAAAGTAACCGATAGAGACACCAGTACACCTGAATCAAAATCTGGCATGTTGTTGGGCATGATGGCGGTATTTATCCTAATGTCGGTATTTATCTCCTCAACCAATGTGGCCATTGATAGCAGTGCGGGTGAACGTGAGAGAAATTCTTTAGAATTGTTGTTAATGCAACCAGTATCGACGTTTGATGTCGTTGCTGCCAAAACGATCAATACCGCTTTATTTGGTATGGCAGGCGCGACATTAACGTTAGTACTAACTGCTGTTTTATTCCCATTTGTGCCATTACACAAGATTGGAATGGCGTTTAACTTTGATGCGGTTCTAGCGCTAAAAATTTGGTTGATTCTATTACCATTGACCCTATTTGCTGCGTCATTTCAGTTGGCGAGTGCATTCCATGCAAAGTCGTTTAAAGAAGCACAGTCTTACATTCAGTATTCACTGGCTATCCCGACTGTCATTCCGATGATGATAGAGATGATGGAATACAAACACGAACTGTTACAGTGGATTCCAGTTATCACTCAACAACAGGCAATTAGTCAGTTGGTACGTGGCGAGCTGGAAAGTTACTTACCTGTCGCAATGGGCTTTGTGGTGACGCTGATAGTGTCTTTGGGCATTAGCTTGTTTACGGCGAGATCTCTGCGCTCGGAGAAAGTAGTTTTGGGTCTTTAATTAGACCACCACATTAGCGGGTAGGTTGGTGACAAGGCTACGTTACTATCACTGAGCGCAAGCCTTGAAGTGTCTTTTCGCTAAATCAAACTAAAAGCACGATTATTATCGTGCTTTTTTGTTTTCTAAATCTGATTTTACGATTTCGAGTGCGGCCAATGCAGTATCGACGTCGATGTCATTAGACTCGAGCAACATGATCAAATCGACCGCTAACTGCACGTGTTCTGGAGCATTTTGCAATTGACTGCTTTGCTTAACTTCGCTCATTAATTTACTCACACCTTAGGCTACAATTGAGTTTGAAATTTAGTCTCTGTTTTCTCTTGAGTTCATGAACTCAAGAGCTCGTCCAATGGCTTCTCTAACATTCATTTCCATCTCATATCGTTCGGCTTGTGGTAAATAAAATGCCATATCTACTTCGTGGCGAATGTATTTTGAAGGGAGTTGGTTCAATACAATACAACACATGTCAGCGATAAACTCTTCTGAGTACTTAGTATCGAGTTTGTGAGCTGCAATGTAGTCAACGACCAGCTTTTCATAGTAGTTGTGAATATCATTCGACATCTGCATGAGGCTTATTCCTTGAAATAATGAGTTTTAACTTTTCTTTGAATGTTAATAGTTTGGACAAAGAAAGTCGGATACGCCACTAATATTTAATCGGGCTTTCTCATTCGACCTTGTTTACTATCATTTGTCTAGTTTTTCATTAGCACTGTTAGGAGCCGAAGACCGTCAAGGCGGCCTTACCAAGTTGCTCGTGAACATCGGTTAATGCCTTTATGTCTCGTTGGTATCCACCACCTATCACCGCCATAATGGGTATGTTGTGGGTTTTGGCGGTTCTAAACACAGTGCAGTCTCGTTGATATATGCCGTCAGTTGAAATGTTTAGTAAACCCAAGTCGTCATTCTCATGTATATCAATGCCAGCGTCATAAATGATAAAGTCAGGCCTGAATGCCGCAATCGCGGTATCTAACGCATCTTGAACTGTGGTTAGGTAGTCTTCGTCTTCGCAAAACTTGGCTAGGCCTATATCCCAATCACTTTGTTGCTTTCTGGCAGGGAAGTTCTTTTCACAGTGAATCGACAATGAATAAATGTCGCTACGCTTTTCGGTGCAAACGGCCGTTCCATCACCTTGATGCACATCACAGTCAAAAATGAGAACACGGCTAGCCTTATGCTGGCTAATGAGTTCACTAGCGGCAATGGTCAGGTCATTGAAGACACAAAACCCCGAACCAAAATCGGGATGAGCATGATGATAGCCACCGGTCATGTTCAGTGCAATTCCATGCTCTGCAGCTAAAAGTGCGGTTTTTATTGTACCTGCAACGGCAAAACGAGTACGTAGAACAAATTGCTCGGACCAAGGAAAACCAATGCGCTTCATCGCTTTGGCTTCAATATTACCCGAGAGAAAAGAGTCTATGTAGCCTTGCTCGTGAACCGAATTTAACACTTCGGGGCTGACCGGAGCACCAACCAAATTGACATTAAACTGTTTTGGGTAATGGCTTGTTAATCGGTCGTGTAAGGACTGGTATTTTTCAATAGGAAATCTATGGTTTCTGGGCAGATCCAATTGACTGTAAATAGGATGAAAAACGATTTGAATAGGTAACATGATTTTACGCCGTTTTTTAAATAACCCGTTCTTATAGAGCCATAGTAAACTGGTTTTATTCTAAGTTGAGCCCTAGCTTTGTCGTGAATCTAGCTTTTGAATCTGCTCTTCCACACCACTGATGGCTTTTCGGCAGCGGCCAAGTCTTTGGTGTGTGACGAGTACTTGGTTCTGTAGCTCGGCTTTTTGATTTGCAGAGATACGCTGCTGTTGAGCAGAGTTTAATGCATTTTGTTTTTCATTAACCATGTCGATTAAACGTCGCTCGTATTCTTGCAACTTTGATAACTCCTGATAAAGCTCTTGAGAAGATTGTGTCACTCTGGAGGCGAGCTGCTTTATTCTGTTTACTTTGGAAAAGTGTTGTTTATTTTGGTTTTTATATTTGGTACTTAAGTAGGAGGAGTTAGTAAAATTGCGAAAACAAGAAAACTGAACTGAGATACGTTCTGTAAGATATTCAGCATGTTGGGCTTCGGTCACGGTTCTCAACCTTAATACATTCCCCTCCAGCTCTTTTAAATAGTCTTTTAGTTCATCACTTTTTGTATAAAAGTGACTTGAGTTGAAAACGTCACTGGCTTTAAACCAAGTTTGTTGTGACTGAAGGATGTCTGCAAGCCGATGTTTAAGCTCATCAACTTTTGATAATAATTGCGCCACATTCTCGTTGTTATTCATTTGGTGTGGAAAAGACACGTTATGCCCATGCATCGATTGCTAGTTTGATTGCCATTATAGACACAACAATGGTGAAAATGGGACGAATAAAATTATTACCAAATCGAATGGCTGAGTGAGCACCGGTATATGCACCAAGCATTAATAAGGCGCCCATTGAAATACCAATCGCAAAATTGACGTGACCAAGAATAATAAAGGCGATAAGCGAACAAATATTACTAACGAAGTTCATGGCTCTGGCTACGCCACAGGACATTAACAAATTCATCTTGTACAAAAACAAATTACTTACGGTCCAAAATGCGCCTGTACCAGGTCCTGCAAAACCGTCATAAAAGCCTAGAGTAAACCCTTGGACCACTTTTTTGATGGTTAACCCCTGACATTTAACGGGTAAGTCAGTGTTTGTGGTGGCCTTGACTGGATTTAGGAGCGCATATAAAGCACTAAAACCGATAAGGATAGGTAATAACTTATTTAAGATGTCGGCGTTAAGGAAAGATACCATTACCGTTCCCGCGATAGCGCCGATAGCGGTTGCTAAAAGAGATAGTTTCCAAAAGGACGGAGAAAAAAGTTTTTTCTTGTAGAAGGCATAACTGGCGGTAATGGACCCAAAAGTAGCCGCCAATTTGTTGGTACCTAACGCAACGTGAGGAGGTAGTCCAGATGCTAACAATGCTGGTACAGTCAACAACCCACCGCCACCTGCTATGGCATCGATAAAACCGGCTAAAAATGCAGAGGCAAGTAATAACAGAATAATAGTATTCGACAGCTCTGGGAATTCAAAAAAACCGACTAACCAATCCAAACCGACTCCTAAACTGGGTTACTTTAAGTAATGACTAAAGCGCCAAATGTTTAATTTGGCGGCGAGTGTCGATATTATACCTGTCTACTTCTTTTAATGATATGTCAATGTCGAATCACATATACCCACAAACGATATCAACAGCTAGGCCAGATAGTGAAGTGGCACTTCAAGGCTTTTTATTAACCCGTCACCAGTACGATTCGGGCGGACGGTGCTGTTTTGATTTTTGGATACAGACGATATCAGGCAATTCGTTGGTGACAGTACCGAATCAAAAGCCAACCTGTTTTGTAAAAGCCAGTGACGCCGATAGATTACATCAACTATTACAGCGCGAAGGACTTCAAGCAGAAATTAAAAACGTTGAGCTTAAGAATTTTAAGCGTGAGCCAATGTCAGCGGTATATACATTATCTTTAAATCATTATTACAAACTGAAGACGCTTTGCCAGGCCTCGAATGTTGAGCTTTTTGAAGATGATATACGACCCGTAGATCGTTATTTGATGGAACGGTTTATAAAAGGCGGTGTTCGATTTGTTGGCGAACCAACCCAAAGAAACGGCTATATCCATTATCAAAATGGTAAAACGGCAGCGCAGTTAATCACCCCTCAGCCTTTTTCTTTATTGTCGATTGATATCGAGTGTAACGAACGAGGGGAGTTGTTTTCTATCGGGTTTTACAGTGAAGCGTATCAAGCCGTTATATATAACACGGCTGGAATGTTAGTGCCTGTACCAATGAACCCATCCGAGGGGCAATCCACACTTCATAATGAGCCTGTGCCTTCATACATTACTTGGTGCCAGTCAGAGCGGGAGCTATTACAAAGTTTTGTAAATATAGTGAATGACTTGGATCCAGATTGTTTGGTTGGATGGAATTTTATTGGGTTTGACGTTCGTTTGATTGTGAAAGCTGCAAAGCGCTGTAATGTTAATCTAAGCATTGGCAGAGATGGCAGCGAACTTAGGTTTCAAGATGGAAATGTCGGTAGTCAACGGTTCCCTGACCGAGCAAGTGTCGCAGGACGTATCGTTTTAGATGGTATTGATGTAATGAAAAACGCGACATATCACTTTGCTAGTTTTTCGCTAAACAACGTCGCAAAAGTTATCTTGGCTGATCAAAAAATACCATTAGTTGACGAAGCTGGAGACAAATTAGCCGAAATCAAAAGGCTTTATCAACATGAACCACTTAAATTAGCGGCTTACAACCTACAAGACTGTAAGTTGGTTGCTGATATTTTTAAACAAGAACAGCTATTACTGTACCTTCAAACAAGGACCCAATTAACTGGTTTGGATCTAGATAAAACGGGCGGTTCGGTTGCGGCGTTTCATAATTTGTATATGCCTGATATGCATCGCAAAGGTTGGATTGCACCCAATTTGGTCAGTATGGAAGACTATTTACACAGCCCTGGCGGCTTTGTCATGGACTCTGTCCCTGGAATTCACGAGCAAGTACTGGTTTTTGACTTCAAAAGCCTCTACCCATCTATCATTCGTACTTTCAATGTGGACCCCATTACCTTAATTGAATCAAGTGAAATTGAGCCTGAACTGAGACTGCCTGGATTTCGCGGTGGCGAGTTCAGTCGCAATAAAAGTCTATTATCAGATATTTTGGATGAACTGTGGGTCGCTCGAGAAAAAGCCAAAGCATCAGGTAATAAAGTTTTTTCTAATGCCATTAAGATCATTATGAATAGCTTTTATGGTGTACTTGGTTCCGCAGGCTGTCGCTTTTACGATACCAAGCTGGCGAGCTCAATTACGATGCGAGGTCACTGGGTTTTAAATGAGACAAAAGCTTGGTTTCACCAGCGTGGCATGAGCGTAATATACGGAGATACGGACTCTGTGTTTGTCAGTTTGGCTGGGTCCGCTTATCAAGAAAGCGACGCAGAACGACTTGGCTTGGAACTCAATGAGTGGTGGCAGAAAAAGCTTCGGCAAGACTTTGATATTGAGAGCAAACTCGAGTTGGAATATGAGAATTGTTATCAACCCTTTTTTATGCCGAAGTTAAGAGGTTCCGATACCGGCTCCAAAAAGCGTTATGCAGGGCAAATTATTGACCAAAGCGGACAGAAACAAATCGTTTTCAAAGGGCTAGAAAATGTCAGGAGTGACTGGACACCGATGGCCAAAGAGTTTCAACATGAATTGTTTAAACGAGTATTTGCAAATCAACTATGCCAACCGTACATCGCCGAGACGATTCAAAAGTTGAGAAATGGTGAATTTGACCACCTGTTAAACTACAAAAAGCGAATTCGAAATGAATTAGTCAGTTATGTAAAAACGACCCCGCCGCAAATTCGCGCCGCAAGAAATGCCAACAAGATGCTCGGATATGAAAAATATCAAAAGGGTAGTTTAATCGAGTATTTTATTTCTACAGACGGCCCAAAAAGTATTGACGAAACTGGCCATTTGGACTACCAACATTACGTCGAAAAACAGTTGTTTCCCATTGCTGAGTCCATTCTAAATGAGCACGAAAATAGTGCCCTGAAAGAATTTTCTAATCAGCTCACTTTACTGTGAATATTAGATTTAATTTGTGGTAGCTGATCTAACACCGCAACTTTTATACAAAAAAAACCTAAATAAAAAAATAAAAATCGTTTGGATTAAGGGTTGACCATCGAACAGGGATGAGGTTAGTATCGAGTGGAATGTGTCGCTATGTAACTTTTTGTTTCGGCAAAATGATAACTACATAGAGGCAATAAAATAAAAATAACCACTACCCAAAAGTGGTCCAGGGAGAAATATCCATGTTTAAGAATAATAAATTAGCAAACTCAGTGCGCTTAGCGATTGCGTTTGGTGCTGCGGCGACTGCGCTACCAGCAACAACAGCATTTGCAGCTGAAGCAGAAGCTAAAGAAATCGAAAAAATCGAGGTTACAGGTTCACGTCTTAAGAGAACTGACCTTGAAACTGCGCAACCAATTACTTCAATCTCGGCTGCCCAACTTGAAGTTCAAGGCATCCAAGACGTAGGTCAATTCCTACAATCAAGCGCGATCATGTCAGGTTCACCTGCTATGACAACGACGAACAACGGTGGTAACGGTGGTACTTTCGTTGAACTACGTGGTTTAGGTTCTTCTCGTACACTAGTACTTGTAAACGGTCGTCGCCCAGTTAGCTCTGACTTCCAGGGTATCCCATCTTCAATGATCAAGCGTATTGACGTTCTTAAAGATGGTGCTTCTGCGACTTACGGTGCAGACGCGGTTGCTGGTGTTGTTAACATCATCACTAAGCGTGACTACGAAGGTGCTGAAGTTACAGTTCACACTTCTGGTTCTATGGACGTAAGCACTAACAACCAAGAAGGTTTCAGTGTTTTATTAGGTAAAGACTTTGGTGCAGGTAACATCGTTGTTGGTGTTGACTATGTAACTCAAGAAGCTGTTTACCAAGGTGACACGCCAATCGACTTCATGAACAATCCATGGCAGGTTTGGGGTGCAGATGCAGAAGAATCATTCTGGAAAAATGGCCTAATCGGTGAAGGTGATAATGCTAACGTTATTACTCTAGGTTCTGGTTCTGTTCCTTGTGGTAACTTCTACTTCGCTGATGGTACACCTAACCAAACTAACGGCACATGTGACGGCGGCATCGCTAAATTATCAGACATGCGTCCGTTTGTAGGTAGTGGTCCAAACAATGACACGTACAACTACGCGCCTGTTAACTACCTTCAAACTCCTTATAAGAAGTTAAACTTCTTCGTTGAAGGTTCTTTCGAGCTAAATGACGACACTCGTGTTTACACAGAAACTCGTATTAACAAGCGTACTTCTCGTCAAGAGCTAGCTGCGGTTCCTTACGATACTCGTTTCGGTCCTGGTTACGAAGGCATCACTCAAGATGCTGATGGTAATGACGTTAACTTCAACGGTGTTTCAAAAGACAACTTCTACAACCCATTCGGTAAAGACGTAGTTCGTTCACGTCGTCGTA
>NZ_CEYNSH010000008.1:0-33398 GCF_982872775.1 Psychrosphaera sp.
AGGGTGTCGAGATGACCATAAGCCGGGTTCTGTTCTTTTGAACAAGTCAAAAGCGACAATCATTCGTCTAGGCCAGCAATTGCTCACTGGCTCAAGCTTTCTACCCGGTTCCCGTACGGGCCGTACGTTATTCTCAAGGAACATGGAACCCTATTTGAAATTGCTCCGAGTGGAGTTTACCGTGCCACGAACTATTACTAGCCGCGCGGTGCGCTCTTACCGCACCCTTTCACCCTTACCTGTACCCGAAAGCCATCGGCGGTTTACTCTCTGCTGCACTGGTCGTGGACTCACGTCCCCCAGACGTTATCTGGCACTCTGCCCATTGGAGCCCGGACTTTCCTCCCCTTTGTCCGTCTGTTACTAAGTTTCCGTAAGGAGGTTAAGCACACTACGACAAAGCAGCGATTGTCTGGTCATCTCGACGGGCGCATTATAGCGACTAACACTACGAGATACTAGTTATTCTCTTTCCAACTTAGAGCTAGTTTGTATAACTCGTTTTTCTTTAAGTCATGAATTTGTGCTGTAATGGCTGCGGCCTTTTTAACTGGTAATTCATCCATCAAGGCTTTGAGCAACTTTTCAGCTTCAGGGCTCAATGCTGCGTCTTCTTTGTTGGGGGCAATCATCAACACCATCTCACCTTGCTGACGGTCTTTATCTTCCTCAAACCAAGCTTTTACTTCGCTTGGCGTCCCCTTAGCAAACGCTTCGAAATGCTTAGTCAACTCTTTCGCCACGACCACTTCTTTATCTTCACCCAAACTCTGCTCAACATACACCAAAGTGTCTAATATTCTTCTTGGGCTCTCATAAAATACAACCGTGAAGTCAGAGTTTTTATAACTTTCCAACGCCGCTAAACGCGCCTGTTGTTTTACAGGTAAAAAGCCAGCAAAAAGAAATTTATCGGTCGGTAAACCGGCTGCACTCAAAGCTGTTATTACCGCACTTGGGCCAGGAACTGGCGTGACCTGTACGCCTTGTTCACGCGCTAAATTCACTAAGTTGTAACCAGGGTCTGAAATCAAAGGCGTACCGGCATCAGAAATAAGTGCGATAGACTTACCTTGCTCAATTTGATCCAATAAAGACTGAGCTTTTTGTTTTTCATTGTGGTCGTGCAATGGAAACATTTTTGTCTGAATACCAAAGTGACTTAGTAACTTGCCGCTGTGTCTCGTATCTTCAGCAGCAATTAAATCAACCTCATTGAGGACCGCCAATGCTCTCTCTGTGATATCTGCTAAATTTCCGATTGGCGTTGCTACAATGTATAAAGTACCCGAATTCGACATTTTGTCCTCTTGATGGTCGTTGTTAATGGCGGTGTTCACTTGTATGATACCTTGTTAAATTAAGATCTCGTAATAAATTCAACCCCAATGAATATATAGGATAGGCTTGTGACTCGAATTTTAGTAATTATGTTTTTAGCGTTCGTGTTAAATGGCTGTAGTAATGCACCTAAGTCGCAAAAAGTCGCTTCAAAAACAAGTTCTCAAGCGGCACCTCAAGCGCGTATAAACAAAGACAGTCAATACTATATTCAACAGGCCCAGACTAAATCGCCGGGATTAGATCAACGAAGCTTTTATATTTTGGCCACCAAGCAAGCCATTGCTGAGCAACAATCAAAGCTCTACATAAGAGCGATTCTTAATTCTATAGACATTGAAGAGTTCAATTCGGTGAGACTGGACATCGAGTTGGCAAAAGCCCTTCTGTATGTCGAAGAAACAGATAAAGCTGCACATGTTTTATCACGATTACAACAAGGGGCGCCCTCACGCCAATATGATTTGGATTTACGAATTATTGCCGCCCAACTTAAAGCTCAGCAAGGTCAGTCCCTCGGCGTAGTTCGAGACATATTTCAATTGCAATCGCTTTATCAAAACCAAATTAGCCAGGCAGATACTCACTTAGTTTACGAGTTACTATGGCAGCATATTTTGCTCGTCCCTACTGTGACGTTACAGCGTTTCCAATATGACTTTGGCCCAAGTGCTCAAGCCTGGGTAGCATTGGCTGATATTATAAAAACGGATCTGACTGATGCAGTTCGTTTACCTAATGAATTGAGCCGTTGGAAAAACATGTTCCCCAATGCGGTCAATTACAATCTATTGCCAGAACAAGTTATCGCACTGTTAAATGTAGAGCCGTTTGCACCACAAAGGATTGGTCTGCTGTTGCCTCTCTCTGGCAAGCTAGCAAAACAAGCGGAATTGGTGCGCGATGGATTTATGGCGAATTACCAGTTTAGTTCAAACGTCGTCATTGAAATAATAGACACAGGGTTGTTGTCCATCGAAGAAATAGAAACCGTTTTATTGGATAAGCAAATCGACTTTTTAGTCGGTCCCCTGCAAAAAGAGAAAATTGAAGAGTTTGACGCAAGTGATGTCATCAAAGGCATTACTCAGCTAAACCTTAATATTCCTGAAATCATGCCTAACTACCTGGGCGCCGTTAATAAAAGTATTAATGCCGAGTTACCAGCGAATATTGCCCCAAAGTTTTACTTTTCTTTGTCTCCAGAAGATGAAATTGAGCAAGCCATTGAATTTTTCCTAGAAAATGGAGTAAAAAACCCGGCTGTTATTTATGCCGATAACACCCTAGGTAAGCGCCTTTTTGAACGTTTTAATCAAGTATGGTCTGCTGCTACAGAAGAGACAGTTGAAGCAATTGCATTTAGAAATAAGTCAAAATTAGGTAAAGCTGTTGAAGACTTACTGGATGTTACCTCGAGCGAAGCACGTATTGCTGAAATGGTGAAGCTACTTGGTCGTGAGTTAGAAACAGAGGCTCGAAGTCGAACAGATATTGACGCTGTATACGTCATTGCCAATTCACAGCAAACTCGCCTAATCAAACCATTTTTTGATGTGTCTATCAGTGCATTTGGTAATCGCCTTCCTATTTATGCATCGAGTCGAAGTTATGTAGTCGATGAATCAGAGTCCCAAATGCGTGACCTCAATGGTCTAGTTTTCACAGAAATGCCTTGGTTAGTGAGAAATACTGATCCTGCTTTACACGGACTTTATGACAAAATCGGTGAACAACAGACACAACTCAAAAAGCTGTTTGCCTTTGGCTACGACGCACACCAATTAATTTATGCCCTGCAGCAACTTGCTCTTTTGCCAAAACAAACGATGAAAGGACTAACAGGCGCGCTCAGTGTCACCACTGAAAACAAAATTAAAAGACGATTGAGTTGGTCTAGATACCAACAAGGAACAATTGTCGATGAACCAGACTCAAAACCAAATAACTAATCAACGCAGTAAGCAAAAGGGTACACACTACGAACAAGAAGCGAAATCTTTTCTTGTATCCAAAGGTCTTGCCTTTATCGAGCAAAACTTTCGCTGTAAACTAGGTGAGATTGACCTCATATTCTTGGCTCCAAAAACACAAACTTATGTGTTTGTAGAGGTCAGGTACAGAAACACGATGCGTTTTGGTGGAGCGGTCGCTTCAATTGATGTTAAAAAACAACAAAAAGTAAAAAAGTCAGCGATTTTTTATCTTCACCAACGTAACATAGACGCCAATATTCGCTTCGACGTGGTTGCGTTCGAGCACAAGCAGCTGAACTGGATAGAAAGTGCTTTTTCATGAACGATAATAAGATTAAACAGTTATACACTTCTAACATTCAAAATTTTATTGCCTCAGGTGAACAAAATGCCGATAACCTAGCATTGTCTGCGGCACTGATTGCCCAAACCCTGTTATCTGGAAACAAAGTATTGTGTTGTGCCGATAGCATGGCTCAGATGATGTCGGATCATTTCGCTGGTATCTTAGTCAATTTTTATGAAGTTGAACGCCCTTGCTTACCTGCTATAGCGTTGACAGATACAATTCAGCACTGTTCCCCTGAAAATATAGATATCAGCTCTTTTTACGATAGATTTGCACGTCAAGTCAGAGCAATTGGTAACGATCAAGACATACTGGTAGTGTTCTCCTTGAACAACAAGGAACCATCTATCAAAGCGGCTGTCGAAGCTGCATTGACTCGTGACATAAAAGTTATCGCTTTTACGTCTGACGATGGTGGTGAGATTGCCGGTCTACTTGGTGACAATGACATTGAAATTCGACTTCCAACCAACAAACCTAGTCGAACATTAGAAATTCAACTTTTTACTATCCACGTCTTATCAGAATTGATCGACGAAGTGATCTTTTCGATGTAACTTGAAGGATAATGGACTATGAAAAAACTCAGTTTAGTATTATTAACAATGATGGGCCTACAAGGCTGCATCGAGACCGCAATTGTTGCTAGCGCCGTAACCGCTGTAACCTCTGCAAACGACCCTCGCTCTGTCGGTTCACAGATTGATGATAACAACATCGAGCTCAAAGCGATGGTCAAGCTAATGAAAGACTCAGAAATCAGTGAGCAAACTAATATAAGTGTCGTGAGTTACAATGGTCATGTATTAGTTGTTGGCCAGGCGCCAACACAAGCGTTAATTAACAAGATTGAGGCGCAATTAAAAGAAATTGATAATATTGAGAAAATCCACAATCAAATAAAAATCGCACCCAAAGCGTCTGTCAGCAACAAGGCAAATGATGTTTGGATTACTACCAAGGTAAAGTCTGAACTATTAACTGACGACACGATTAAAGGCAATAGCATCAAAGTCGTCACAGAAAGTAAAGAAGTATACCTAATGGGCTTAGTAAGCCCTGAGCAAGGTAATAAAGCGGCAACGCTCGCTTCAAAGGTCAATGGTGTACAACGAGTTGTAAAAGTCTTCCAGTAAGCTTTTAGCGCGCTTTAAATATAAAAAAAACCAGCAACTGCTGGTTTTTTTGTTTAGGTATCAAAGGTGAACGAGAGGCTCACTTAAC
The DNA here is from genome assembly GCF_982872775.1 of Psychrosphaera sp. NCBI lineage: Bacteria > Pseudomonadati > Pseudomonadota > Gammaproteobacteria > Alteromonadales > Pseudoalteromonadaceae > Psychrosphaera > Psychrosphaera sp. The sequence goes on from NZ_CEYNSH010000008.1 coordinate 4,891, forward strand.
TACAGATAAGTGACTGCGCTTTGCCTTATTGTCTTTTGGCTTTTCGTCTTTGTCAGAAGAACCCGCTTTACTCTTAGTGTCTGCCTCTGATTGTTCATCCGCAACTCTATCAACTGATGAATTATCACTAGTGAGCGTCAAACTAGGCCCAGTGTTTTCTTCCGGAGCTATCGATTTGTCATCTAACTCATCTATTGGTTCTTCGATTTCCTCAGGTGGAAACATCGTACCCGCGCCGTTTTCACGCGCGTAGATAGCACTGATTGCGTACATAGGAATATAAACTTCAAAAGGAACACCACCGAATCGCGCATTAAACGTGATTTGTTCATTAGTGATCTCCAACATATGTACTGCCGTCGGACTGATATTTAACACTACTTGACCATCTTTCACGGTTTGAGGTGGCACAATCACATGAGGCAAATCAGCTTCAACTACAATGTGAGGTGTCATCTCGTTGTCGAGAATCCAGTCATTAAAAGCCCGTAATAAATACGGGCGATTTGAAGTCATATTATCCATTGTGACTTAGTACTGACTTCGAATGTCTTTTTCAACGTCAGTCAATGACGCTTGGAAAGACTCACGTTCAAATACACGAAGCATGTAAGACTTGATATCTTTAGCCGCTGGACCAGATAACTCAATACCCCATGACGGTAAACGCCATAACAGAGGCGCTAAGTAACAATCAACTAAGCTAAACTCTTCGCTCATGAAATAAGGTTCTTCAGCAAAAATTGGTGCTACCGCTAAAATTTGTTCTTTTAGCTCTTGGCGTGCTGAGTCATCACCTGCTTCAATTTTACGAGTTAATGAATACCAGTCATTCTCGATACGATCCATCATCAAGCGACAACGGCCACGTGCAACTGGATATACAGGCATTAGTGGTGGGTGAGGAAAACGCTCGTCTAGGTATTCATTGATGATATTGGCGCGGTATAGCCCTAACTCACGATCAATAAGCGTAGGGACGTTGCCGTATGGGTTAACCTCATACAAGTCTTCTGGCATGTTATCCGGGCCTACGTAGTGAATATCTACGTTTACACCCTTTTCAGCTAGAACGATGCGTACTTGATGACTATACATGTCATTGGCACCTGAAAATAAAGTCATTACTGCACGTTTGTTTGCAGACACAGCCATTGAATTCTCCAATAATCTTTCTAAATCTCAAACTGCAACACGCAATTTGAATAATATTTCATTTACCAAAAAAGGGGTAAATACCCCTTTTTATTTTAAGAACTACGGTAAGGGTTTGTTTTCCTTAACGATTACTTCTTAATATCTCTCCAGTATTCTCTCTTAAGTAATACAGCAAATACCCAGAAGATAAAGCAGTAAATCAATGCTTTCCAACCGATACTTTGACGCTCAAGAATCATAGGTTCACCGACGTAAACCATGAAGTTGGTCAGGTCAAGCATAGCTCGGTCGTACTCGTCTTCGCTCATTTCACCTGAGCCATCCGATTTAATACCTACGTATTCTTGGACCATTTCGCCGTCAATCATACGCTCTTCATATACTTTGCGAGGAACACCTTGAAGCTCTTGAAGTACGTGTGGCATACCTACGTCTTTAAATACTGTGTTGTTCACGCCGAATGGGCGTGAAGGGTCAACATAGAAAGACTTAAGGTAGCTATAAATCCAGTCTGGGCCACGAAGACGAGCTTCTAGTGTTAAGTCAGGCGGTGGAGCACCAAACCACTGTGCAGCAGCATCTGCTGGCATCGCGTTTTTGATGTGCTCACCTACTTTTGTATCACGAGTGAAAACTAAGTTTTCCATACCAACGTCTAGCGGAATACCTAAGTCATTAAAGGTACGCTCGTATCGTTGGAACTGCATTTGGTGACAACCTAAGCAGTAGTTCATGAATAATTTTGCGCCGCGTTGTAACGATGCTTTGTCAGTCAGGTCAACGTCAGCTTTATACGGTAACGGACCGCCGCCTGCGGCAAATGCCGCAGAAGTGACTAAGCCCGCCAAAAGACCAATAGTTGCAATAATTTTTTTCATTATTTTGTAACCCTTTCTGGTAGAGGCTTAGTTTTTTCATTCTTACTGTATAACCACAACAGTACGAAGAAGCCGAAGTACATTACAGTGAACACCTTAGCAATCATTTCCTTGAATGGAGTACCTGGTGTGCCACCTAAGTAACCCAAAATAACGAATACAATCGCGAATACAATTAGGTTAATTCTGTGAAGGCCACAACGGTATCTCCATGAACGAACCTTACCGCGGTCAATCCAAGGCAGTAGCGCTAGTAAGATAATTGCACCAAACATTGCTACAACACCACCAAACGGATTAGGAACCGCTTTAAGGATTGCGTAGAACGGTGTGAAATACCAAACAGGGAATACGTGTTCAGGTGTCTTCAGGTTGTTTGCCATTTCAAAGTTAGGGTGTTCGATGAACTTACCGTACATGTCTGGGTTAAAGAACATGACATAACAGAATAAGAAGATAAACACACCAAACGCCATTAGGTCTTTAAGAACCATATGCGGGAAGAATGGTACAACATCATCAAGGATGTCTTTTTTAGATGTGTAATACTCGTGGAATTCGAACTTGGTTTTTTCGTCTTCAGACAATGAGCCTTTAGGACGTTTAACATCAACACCATCAGGGTTGTTAGAGCCTACTTCGTGCAGTGCAACGATGTGTAAGAATACTAAAATAACAATGATTAGTGGTAGTGCAATTACGTGTAATGCGAAGAAGCGGTTAAGTGTTGCACCAGAGACTACGTAGTCACCGCGAATCCATAACGCTAAATCTTCACCAATAACCGGAATAGTACCGAACAAGCCGATGATTACCTGCGCACCCCAGTAAGACATCTGTCCCCAAGGTAATAAGTAACCCATAAAGGCTTCGGCCATCAGGGCTAGGTAAATAAACATACCGAACAACCATAATAGCTCACGAGGCTTTTGGTAAGAGCCGTACATCATGCCGCGGAACATGTGAAGGTATACGACTACGAAGAATGCTGACGCACCTGTTGAGTGCATATAACGAATGACCCAACCGTATTCAACATCTCGCATGATGTATTCAACAGACGCAAACGCTCCTGCTGCTGAAGGTTCGTAACTCATCGTTAACCAAATACCAGTGACGATTTGGTTAACTAGTACGATTGTGGCTAAGAAACCAAAAACGTACCAAAAGTTCATGTTAACTGGTGCTGGGTACTGAGCCATGTGCATGTTATATACACGTGACATCGGTATACGAGCATCAATCCAATCTACAAGATTTTTCCACATTATGCTGCTCCTTCCTGATCTTCACCAACCAGGATAGTGTTGTCGTCTACAAAGTAATGCGGTGGTACTTGCAAGTTAGCACCTGCTGGCACACCACTGAATACACGACCGGCCATATCAAATTTTGAACCGTGACAAGGACAGTAGAAACCTGAGTCTATGCCTTCAACAACCTCTTCGTAACCTTCAGCATAATAAGTAGGAGAGCACCCCAAGTGTGTACAAATACCAACTGCTACAAAAATTTCTGGTCGTTTAGAGCGCAATAGGTTTTTAGCGTATTCAGGTTGCTGTTCAGCATCTGAGTTTGCGTCTTTCAAGTCACCTTCTGCGATACTTTCGATCGACTTAATCATTTCAGGTGTACGGTAAATAACCCAAACTGGCTTACTTCGCCACTCAACTCGAATCAATTGACCCGGTTCTATTTTGGTAATGTCGACTTCTACAGGAGCACCAGCCGATTTAGCTCGGGCACTTGGGTTCCAAGAAGCAATAAATGGCACCGCCGCTGCAACCGCTCCCGCGCCACCGATAACACCGGTTGCTACAGTTAGGAAACGACGACGACTATTGTCTACAGGCGCATTGCTCATCCAATATTCTCCGCGATTAGGATTAATAAGCGTCTTAAGTATCGTAGAAATTTTCTACTGATGCTTAAAATTTTGGTAATTTAAGAGATTCTACCGAAAAAGCCCTATGCAAAACAAGGCAATATAGAAATATAGAAGAGAATTTTCAGAAAGTAATAAAAAAGCCCGCATTTTGCGGGCTTTTTGCACTGAAAAATTGCAAGGCAATCTTAACGTTTTGAGAACTGTGTCTTCTTACGTGCTTTCTTAAGACCAACTTTCTTACGTTCAACGCGACGTGCGTCACGTGTAACGAAGCCAGCGCCACGTAATGGAGATCGTAGAGACTCATCAAATTGAATTAGTGCACGTGTAATACCGTGACGGATTGCACCTGCTTGACCAGTAGTACCACCACCAGAAACAGTGATGTATAGGTCAAATTTCTCTAGAAGTTCAACTGTCTCTAAAGGTTGACGAACAACCATACGAGCAGTTTCACGACTGAAGAATTCTTCAATTGAACGTTTGTTGATTACGATGTTGCCTGTACCTGGACGTAAGAATACACGAGCAGTAGAGCTCTTACGACGACCAGTTCCGTAGTATTGAGTATCAGCCATTTCTTATGCTCCTTAAATATCTAATACTTGTGGTTGCTGTGCAGCGTGATTGTGTTCAGCGCCAGCATACACTTTAAGTTTACGGAACATTGCACGGCCAAGAGGACCACGTGGCAACATGCCTTTAACTGCTTTTTCGATGATCATTTCAGGCTTTTTAGCTTGAAGATCGTCAAAGTTAATTTCTTTGATACCACCTGGGTAACCAGAGTGAGAGTAGTACATTTTACCTTGGCCTTTGTTGCCGGTAACTGTAACTTTGTCCGCATTAACAACGATGATGTAGTCACCAGTGTCCATGTGCGGAGTGTACTCAGGCTTATGCTTACCACGTAAACGTAGAGCGATTTCAGTTGCGATACGACCAAGAGTTTTGCCCTCAGCGTCCACAACATACCAATCACGAGTGATGGTAGAAGGTGTTGCAGTAAAGGTTTTCATTATCTATAACCTAATAATATAAAGTTTCAAGCCAGTAGCTAAACGATTCGTTTAACTACACCATTTCATCGCACCCCTTCGAGTGCACAACCGACTGCAGGCTAATACAACCGATTAGTAACGGTGGGTAGGCGCGGCATTATACAGAAAACGCAGAAAAGATCATCATCTTAACGCAATTTTTTTTAGTTAATTCACTACCACGGATATCAAGGTTTACGGGACGTGTGGCTCTGCTAAGTATTCGTGACTTTGCATTTCTTGGAGGCGACTCACGCAACGCTTAAACTCAAATGACAAACCGCCTTCGCTGTACAATTCTTCAAGCTTAACTTCTGCCGACATAATCAATTTGACCTTGCGCTCATAAAACTCGTCGACCATCGAAATAAAGCGACGAGCCGCATCATCATTGTCCTTACCCATCTGCTCGACATTAGACAGTAAAACAGTGTGATAAATTCGGCTTATTTCAATGTAATCTAGTTGAGAGCGGGCCGTTTTACATATCGCTTTAAAGTCGAACCAGACAACGCCATCAGCGACCCAGTTCGTTTCAATATTACGATTTTCAATTTCGATAAGCTGTTCGGCATTACCCTCTTCAGGAGCGAGCTGCGAAAAGTATTTTTTGAGATTTTGCTCTGCCACCTCTTCCAGTGGGTAATGATAAATTTCGGCTTGCTCAAGTGTACGAAGACGATAATCAACACCTGAATCTACATTGACCACATCACAATGCTTTTTGATCAACTCGATAGCAGGAATAAAACGAGCACGCTGTAAACCGTTGCGATATAAGTCATCCGGGACGATATTAGAAGTCGTCACAAAAACGACGCCAAGCTTAAATAATTCATCAAGCAAGGTACCCAAGATCATTGCATCGGTAATGTCCGATACAAAGAACTCATCAAAACAAATAACACGAGCTTCTTCGGCTAGGTTTTTGGCGACGATCTTTAACGGATCCTCTTGACCTTGCAAACTCTTCATCTGATCGTGCACCTTGTGCATAAATCGATGAAAGTGAATTCTTAATTTTTGTTCAAATGGCAAACAGTGATAAAATGTATCTACTAAGTAGGTTTTACCACGTCCAACACCACCCCAAAAATAAATACCTTGTGGTGAAGCTGGTTTCTTACCCATCAACTTCATCAAAAAGCTTGGCTTGCTTGGTGTAGAAACAAAGTCATCGTAAAGACGTTGTAACTGCTTTACAGCGTTCTCTTGCGCACTATCGTGTTGAAAGTCGTCGCGTTTCAGATCGTCTTGATATTGTTGCCATGGCGTTTTATTTGTGTGGTTTTCAGACATTTGACTTATAATTCTTTTAAAATCTTATATTAAAATATTGAAACAAATACATTCGATAAAATACTAACACGCTTGAGCCATTGTAAGACATAATGGTGTAAGAAATCCCGATGTAATTTTTAAAAAAGGCTTTGTCATGGAATTTATCAACGCATTTATCATCTTTTTGGTCGGTATTGTCGCCGGCATCTCAATCGTAATCGCAAAAAATAAGTTTTTTCAAAACTCGCCACAGATTAAAGATCAACTCGAACAGTGCCAACAAGAACACGCAGCCTTAAAGCAAGAATGGCAAGACCAGCTTGCAAGTTACAAAGCACTTGCCAGTCAATTATCGGAAATGTCCTCAACGATCACAAACAATGTTTCTGACGCCGAAAACCTACTTCAAAAGGCCGATGCTGCGCCTGCTTTTCCATTTTTCTCACAGGAAGCGACGGAGTTTTTAAAACAAACTCCTCAACAACCTAGACAAAAAAGCGCAACCGAAAATCAACCACTAGACTACTCCTCTTCAGGCTCGGGTGTTTTCAAAGGTGTACCACCTAAAAAAGAATTTGAAAACGTCAAACCATAACCCTATCTAAACGTAAAGAAAGGTAAAAGTAAGCAAAAAGTAACTCTGAAGGATAGCCCTCAAGGAACTTAGACTTTCATCTTCTGTCTGATTGAGTAATTCATTAAAAGGAGTGCACCATTTATGGCAGTTTTGGTTAAATCTAACGTTTTTAAAGTTTCGGCTCTGGCCGCAATATTGGCATCAACCTTATCTATGTCGATGCCAGCGACCGCCGCTTTCCCTTTTTCTATGCTGAAAGATGAAGTGCCGTCACTTGCACCTATGGTCGAGCAAGTGACGCCAGCAGTCGTCAATATTTCTGTCGCTGGTAGTAAAGAAGTACGAAGAGGCATGGACCCTTTCCAATACTTTTTTGGCAATCGACGCGGCCCACAAGTTCAAGAGCGCCCTTTCAAGGGATTAGGCTCTGGTGTCATCATCGACAAAGACAAAGGTTATGTAGTGACGAATAACCATGTCATAGACGACGCCGATGAAATTCTGGTGACACTAAAAGATGGCCGTCAATTTGAAGCGAAGAAAATAGGCTCGGACGAACAAAGCGATGTCGCCCTTCTAAAAATAGATCCGGACAATTTAACTGAAGTTAAAATTGCCAACTCAGATAAATTAAGAGTCGGTGATTTTGTTGTGGCAATTGGTAATCCGTTTGGGCTTGGACAGACAGTAACCTCAGGTATTGTCAGTGCCAAAGGCCGAAGTGGATTAATGAACCCGACAGAATCCATTGAAGACTATATTCAAACTGACGCTGCCATCAACAGCGGCAACTCTGGTGGTGCCTTGGTCAATCTTAAAGGTGAATTGGTCGGGATTAATACCGCTATCATTGCCCCTAGTGGTGGTAACGTTGGTATAGGCTTTGCGATACCTTCTGTCATGATGCAAAACCTAGTTGATCAACTTATTGAATTTGGTGAGGTTAAGCGTGGTGTGTTGGGTATTACTGGTCGTGATCTCGACGCTGAAATTGCTAAATCATTTGACTTAGACATTGCTCAAGGTGCGTTCGTACTGCAAGTCATGGAAGACTCTTCAGCAGATAAAGGTGGTCTTGAGTCTGGTGATGTTATTACTCATTTTAATGGCATTAAAATCCGCTCATTCAGTGAATTGAGAAGTAAAGTCAGCACTAAAGGCGCAGGAAGCGAAATTGAGTTAACCGTTATTCGCAAAGGCAAAACCCTGACGTTAAATGTCACATTAGGTGCAGCAGACAAACCAGCGGTTACTGCCGGCTCGATTCACCCATCACTTAAAGGTGCGACATTTGCAACTGGTACAACAGCCAAAGGTGCAGTTGGTGTAGAAGTCACTGATGTTGAAGAACGCTCTCCAGCCTCTATGCTTGGCCTTGAGGTTAACGACGTAATCGTCGGTGTAAACCGTCAGCGAATTGAAAGTGTGAGTGACCTGCGTGCTGCGCTTGAAGAAGCAAAAGGAGTTATGGCGTTGAATGTGGTGCGCGGTAATAGCTCTTTGTATATTTTAATTCGCTAGTTACCTAAACGAAGTGATATAAGTATCACTCAACATTTTGAAACAAAAAACCTACGATAAATGCTATCGTAGGTTTTTTTTCATTAATACAATTAATAACAAGAACAAATGCAAAGGATGTATTCGTGCTCAGTAAATTAAAATTTATCCTCAACGCCGTCGCTTACGGCTTAGCTGCCGCTTTGGTTGTGATCTTATTAAGTCCTGAGCTTCGCAATAACCTGGGGTTAAATACATTGACTAATAATGTGATTCGTCCCAATGCGATGTCTTTTGCTTATGCCGTAAAACAAGCAGCTCCTGCAGTAGTGAATATTTACTCTGTGGCGTCCATGCGTCCAGGAACCAACCAACCAGCTGTTATCGATGACTTAGGCTCTGGTGTTATTATGACGAGCAACGGCCATATTTTAACAAATTACCACGTTGTCGACCGTGCCGAGTCTATCCTCGTCGACCTTCAAGATGGTCGGCAATTTAATGCAGAAGTCATTGGTCTGGATAAGGCAACGGATTTAGCACTGTTAAAAATTGCCGCTAATAACTTACCGACAATCCCACAAGAGCCAGATATTGAACCACAAGTGGGTGACATCGTCCTTGCCATTGGCAATCCATTGAACTGGGGACAAACCATTACACAAGGTATCATCAGTGCAACAAGCAAAAAACGCCCAGGCTCTAGCTACGTAGACTTTATACAGATGGATGCCGCCATAAACATTGGTAATTCTGGTGGTGCTCTCGTCAATTCCCAGGGTACTTTGGTCGGCATTAATACCGCAGCGCAAGGAACCGCAGGGGTACAAGGTATCTTTTTTGCCATTCCATACAAGCTTGCCAAAGCCGTCATGGACAAACTATTAGTGTATGGCGAAGTTACGCGCGGTTATTTAGGTATGAGCGGTGAACAAATAAATCAGTTCGGTCAGCCCGTTCGAACCCAAATAGAGCCAATTGCAGGGGTTCTTATCACTGAAGTTGACCCATTTGGTCCTGCCTGGACAGGCGGTTTACGCCCGGGTGATATCGTACTGGCACTGAACGGTAAACAAGTTGTTAGTATTACCCATATGTCATCACTTGTAGAAAACATGGAGCCTGGAACCGAGATTACGCTCGATATTTCAAGGAATAAGAAGATTCAAAAAATCGACATCACAGTAGGAAAGCTTGGTGAAAGCTAGTTGGTATTTGTACAATACCCAAAAAAACAAAACCCAGCTTTCGCTGGGTTTTTCGGTTACACACCGTTTCTTATCAAATAATCAAATGCTGATAGTGAGGCTTTTGCACCCTCGCCCATCGAGATGACGATTTGTTTATAAGGTACGGTAGTTACGTCACCGCAAGCAAAAATACCTTCTTCTGATGTATTACCTTTTTCATCGATAATAATCTCGCCAAACTTGGTACGTTCAACAATACCATCAACAAAGTCGCTGTTTGGTAGCAGACCTATCTGAACAAACACACCTGACAATTCTTTTTCAAGAGTTTCGTTTGTAGCACGGTCAACATATTGAATACTGCTCACTTTGCCATTTGTGGCTTTAATTTCTGATGTCGCTGCATTTTTGATAACAGTAACATTGTTGCGCTCATTTAGTTTATCAACAAGCACTTGGTCTGCTTTGAGCTCTGGTAAGAATTCAAAAACCGTCACGTGATTGACCATACCGGCCAAGTCCAAAGCGGCTTCCACGCCTGAGTTACCACCACCGATTACCGCAACGTCTTTGCCTTTGAAAAATGGACCATCACAGTGTGGACAGTAAGCAACACCATTACCGACGTTTTCTTTTTCGCCAGGTACACCTAGTTCGCGCCATTTTGCACCAGTTGCAATAATAACCGTCTTGGTTTCAATGACTTCCCCTGAGCTAAGTTCAATCGTTTTAAGCGCTGTGCCATTTTCCGTCTGACGCTTACCGATTTTGTTGACTCGAATGTGCTCTTTCTTGGTAATGTCGTAGTCATTCATGTGAGCTAACATGTTGTTGGTTAACTCTGTACCAGTCGTTTTATTAACTGAAATAAGGTTTTCAATATCTACTGTATCTTTTACTTGACCACCAATACGATCCGCTACCATAGTAACTTTTAGGCCTTTACGAGCACTATAAATCGCTGCTGCGACACCAGCCGGCCCACCACCTATAACGGTTACATCTTGAGTCGGTAGTGCTTCACTTTCATCGGCAACCACTTCAACTGGATATTTAGAGATAAGTTTATCGACAAGCTGCGCGGTATCGATTTTACCGTTGGCAAAGACTTCACCGTTTAGATAGACACTTGGCACACCTTGAATGTTTCGGCTGTCAATAATGTCCTGGAATAATCCACCATCAATCATCTAAGTGCTGATATTATCATTGAGTAAGGCGAATTGATTAAGTGCTTGAACGACATCCGGACAGTTGTGGCAACTTAAGCTTATAAATACTTCAAACTTAAGTTCTTTATCTATCCCTTGGATAAGACGCATCAACTGTTTATCAAGTTTTAAGTCAGTACCAGCCGACTGCAAGATAGCCAAAATCAATGAGTTAAATTCATGACCACTTGGTATGCCTGAAAAATAAATACCGTTAAATTCGCCATCAACTTCTAAGCCAAAGCTGATTGGGCTTCTTAACGCTTTCGGCTCGTCTCGCTCAACTAGAGTGAGTGAATCAGATACCGAACAAATTTGAGTTAAAAACTGAACCAACTCTTGTCGCTTAGGATGCTCACCTGTTTGTAGCACTAAAGAAACGCTGTTGGTCATCTCTACTGTATACGACTTTAACGCCGCTAAAATGTCATTACTTAACATTTTAAAACTCCTGTGTATGAGGGCCTAATAGTGCCCAAAAATTCAAAACGAATGATGTCCCCGACCGCGAGCCGGCTCATGACCAAGTGCGCCATCTAACGCACTTGGATTATTTGTAGTGCTCAGCCAATTTTTAAGACTGAGCATTTATTAAGACCAATTAGATTTTGCCTACTAGGTCTAAGCTTGGAGTCAATGTCTCTTGACCTTGCTCCCATGCTGCTGGACATACTTCACCATCATTTTCGCGAACGTATTGAGCCGCTTTTACTTTTCTCACCATGTCTTTCGCTGAGCGACCGATACCACCGGCGTGAATTTCTGCAACTTGGATGATCCCATCTGGGTCAACTAAAAACGTTCCGCGGTCGGCCATGTGGTCTTCTTCAATCATTACGTCAAAACCACGAGTGATACGGCCTGTTTGGTCACCTAACATAGGGAACTTGATTTTGCCGATTGCATCACTTGAGTCATGCCATGCTTTGTGAGAAAAGTGTGTATCTGTTGATACTGAGTAAACTTCTACACCAAGCCCTTGTAGCTCTTCGTATTGGTTAGCCATATCTTCAAGCTCTGTAGGACATACAAATGTGAAGTCAGCAGGGTAGAATAAGAAGATACCCCATTTACCTTTCACATCTTCAGACGTCACTGTTGTGAAGTCACCATTGTGGAATGCTTGTGTAGAAAACTCTGGAATTGATTTACCGATTAAAGACATATTTATTTCCTCATCTATTTTTAGTTAAACAATGTGTTTATTTCACGAGGCAAGTATTTTGTTTTCTTGCCCCGTTTCGATGGAATAGATAATAGAGAGTCTTGAATGATTAGAAAAATTGATTAAACTGATTTATACATTCTATTTTATTGAACATTCGAGTGAGCTGTTTTACTTTTAATATGAAGTAACTCCACTAAAAAAGAGCCAAACAAAACATAAAGGTCCAACTATGATTTCTCTTAAGCAATTGACTTATGCGTTAGCAGTAAGTGAAACCATGCACTTCAAAAAGGCAGCCGAGCTGTGCAATGTCTCTCAATCGGCGTTAAGCACAGCGATTACAGAACTTGAAAAGCAATTGGATATTCAAGTATTTGAGCGTAATAACAAACAAGTTCTTGTTACCCCAATGGGGCAAACTCTCTTGGCAAAAGCGCAACAAATTAAGTTGCAGGTGGATGACCTTTATCAATTGTCTCAATTAAACAAAGCGCCTCTTACTACTCCAATGAGTGTTGGGGTTATTCCTACAATTGGCCCATACTTGTTGCCAAAAGTTCTGCCAGCCGTACGTAACCAATACCCGGACTTTAAACTGCAATTAGTTGAAGAACAGTCACATGTATTAGTGGAAAAAGTAAGAAATGGTGATCTTGACTGCGCTATTCTTGCCTTACCATATGATATAGAAGGACTTATCTCGTTTGAGTTTTGGCAAGAAGACTTTTATTGGGTTTCTCACAAAGATGAGTGCCCTAGTCATTTAAATGACATTACGAGTAAAGAAATGGAAATAGAACGTTTGATGCTGTTAAAGGATGGTCACTGCCTGAAAGATCACGCTCTAGCGGCTTGTAGTTTACATCAAACCAAAACAAACACTCGTTTTGACTCGACAAGTCTAACGACCATTATTCAAATGGTAGCTGGTAAATTAGGAACAACATTGGTGCCACAGATGGCTTTGGACCAGTTGATCAACAACGATTCGGAACTAAGAGCTATCCACTTAGGTGAACCCGGGCCACACCGCCGACTCGCGTTTATCATTAGACCAAATTACATAGGTACTAGTAACGTTGAGGCTTTGATCAACATATTTAAGACCGAGTTAAGTAACAGCCAAAAGAAATTATCACAGCCGACATAATTGCTTTAGTAGCGATTTAACGCTGACTTACCAATTTAAAAGAGTTGTTAAAATGAAAAAAGTCGAGCAAAGTTCGACTTTTTAATAATTAAGAGGGTTGTTGTAGCCTCTGCAAAACTATACAAATAAACAGGTTTCTTTAACTTAACCTGTTTTGTTAGTGATTAGTCATCGACACGTGAAATGTCTGCGCCTAAACCAACAAACTTTTGTTCGATATTTTCGTAACCACGGTCAATGTGGAACACTTCATCTAGCTGAGTTGTACCTTTCGCAATCAACCCGGCTATAACCAAACTTGCCGAAGCTCGTAAGTCGGTAGAGACGACTTGCGCGCCAGTCAATTGGCTAGACTCTGGGCATATTGCGGTATTGCCTTCCAATTGGATATTCGCGCCCATACGTCGTAGTTCCGGAACATGCATGAACCGGTTTTCAAAGATAGTTTCGGTAATAGTACCAACTCCATCTGCAACCACATTTAACAGTGTAAATTGAGCCTGCATATCCGTTGGGAAACCAGGGTGCGGTAATGTTTTGATGTTTACTGCTTTTAACTCACGTCCACGCATATCGATTGTGATACTGTCTTCATCCCAACTTACCAATGCGTTTGCATCTCGCAGTTTTTCAATAACAGGTTCGACCAAGCGATAATCGGTATTTTTACAGACAACATGACCACCGGTCACTGCTGCGGCAACTAAGAAAGTACCTGTTTCAATTCGGTCGGGTAGTACTGTATGTTCACAGCCCGTTAGCTTTTCAACACCTTCAATTACGATGTTGTTGCTGCCTGCTCCCGTTATTTTTGCACCCATTTTGTTAAGGCATAACGCCAAATCTACAATTTCAGGTTCGCGCGCTGCGTTTTCTAAAATTGTTGTCCCTTCAGCTAGCGTGGCCGCCATCATTAAGTTTTCCGTCGCACCAACACTGATTGTGCTCATGTAAATTCGATTACCTTTTAATCGGCCATCGACTTTTGCATTTACATACCCGGCTTCAACGGTAATTTCAGCACCTAACTTTTTAAGGCCTTCAATATGCAAATCGACTGGTCTTGCACCAATTGCACAGCCTCCAGGTAATGAAACCTCAGCGTGACCAAATCGCGCTAGCAAAGGACCTAACACAAGAATAGAAGCTCTCATTCTATGGACAAGTTCGTATGGAGCGTGTGTAGAATTAATAGGACCTGCATCAATCTTAATTGTCGAACCCTGATTATCAACTTTAGTACCGAATTGTTCTAAAAGCTGACAAGTAAAAGATATGTCTCTCAGATTCGGGACATTGCTAAACGTACATGGTTCAGTGGTCAGAATAGAGCTGATTAAGATTGGAAGCGCAGCATTTTTGGCGCCAGAGATGGTGACGTCCCCAACTAAAGGGTTACCACCTTTGATAAGCAATTTTTCCATACAGATAAGGTCTACAGCAATGATTGAAGTTTTTTGTCTTTTTCCCACGCTTCAGGCGTGTACGTTTTGATGCTAACAGCATGCATGCTACCGTCAGTTATACTCGCAAGTAAAGGCTTGTATACTAACTGTTGCTGTTTTACGCGAGAAAGAGAACCAAAGCAATCACCGACAGCAGTTATTTGATAATGAGAACCGTCTGATTTAACAATAACTTCTGTTAATTCTAGGTTTTCATTTAAAACCTGTTTTACCTTATCAATATCCATTACAAATCCAAATTTAAACGACGAGTTTAAGAATGATCCAATGGTAACAAATTTAAAACGTTGCTAATACTAGCCAATGCAATTAATTGTTTGGGTGGATTAACAACTCGGACCTGGTGCCCGTGTTGCTTATAGTTGGAAACCAATTTTAATAACCAAGCAAGTCCAGCTGTATCAGTATTACTGACTTTAGCGAGATCAACGGTGATAGCGCCGTTTAACGTGGGATATTTATAAGCAGTCGCTTCACTCAGGGTAAAACGGTCTAACTCACCTACTACCGATAAAGACTGGCCATCAACGGAAAAAGACATGGACATTATTAAACTACCCTAGTTCTTTTTTCTTAATTGGCTTTTCGGCTTTTTCTAATAATAATGCCGTTACCGACTCTATCCCTTGTTGGCGAATTAAGCCTTGTAGCTCAGCGCGTTTACTGTCGAGAACCGACACGCCTTCTGCAATCATATCGTATGCGCTCCACTCATTTGTTTTGGAGTTCTTACGGAGTTTGAAGTCAATTCGCACATCAGGTTTACCGTCATCCAAAACTCGGGTTTTGACGACAACAATTTTCTGCCCTTCGATTGGATAAGCTGGTTCAAACACAACTTGCTGATCGTCGTAAAGAGTCAAGATACCGGCATAAGTTGCGATTAAGTACTTTTGAAAGGCATCATAATAAACTTGACGTTGTTCAGGTGTAGTGTTTGTGCGATAACGACCGAGTACCATTGCGGCAGCGTACTTGTGGTTGATAGCCGGCGCTAGCTCCTCAGCAACAATCTCACGCAATAATTCCGGGTCTTTTTGAACCTCTTTACTTTCTCTGGCGATGCGGCTAAACAAACCATCTGCCACCGTTTTTACCAATTCAAAAGGATCTGTCGCATCAAGACCTGACTTAGCGTCATTGTCATCTGATGCCGCAAAACCAGAACTCGACACGAATACCGACATTGTTAGTAAACCAATAAAAAACGCTTTCATCATTACCGTAATACCTTTCATGGATTAATCATCGCTCCCTTGATTAAACAAAAACTGTCCTATTAACTCTTCCAACACCAGTGCTGATTTAGTGTCTTCAATGTAATCACCATTTTTAAGGATTTCAACGGTTTCATCTATGAAGCCCGGCTCTAATCCCAAGTATTGTTCACCCAACAAGCCAGACGTTAAGATAGCAACAGAACTGGTGTCAGGAAAGTTATCGTATTGTTTATCGATGGCCAATGTTGCCACTGGCGCGTAGTCAACAGGATCAAGTTGGATTGACTCTACACGTCCTACAACGACGCCTCCGACTTTAACGGCTGAACGAACTTTCAAACCGCCGATGTTACTGAATTTCGCTTTTAGCTGATATGTTTCACCGCTACCTGAAACACCTTGACTCGCAACATTTAACGCCAAAAATAAAACGGCTGCGATACCTAGAGCAACAAAAAAACCAACTAATATTTCAATTTTACGAGATGTCATTTCCTAATCCTTTTGTTAATTGCCGAACATAAGTGCAGTTAACACAAAATCTAAACCTAATACTGCTAATGATGATTGAACCACTGTTTTGGTAGTTGCTTGACTGATACCTTCAGAGGTTGGTATTGCGTCATAGCCTCTGAACAATGCTATCCAAGTCACCACAAATGCAAAGACGATACTTTTGATAACGCCATTTAAGACATCCTTTGTGAAGTCTACGTTTGCTTGCATTATTGACCAAAAGCTACCGTGATCGACACCGAGCCATTCGACGCCAACAAGATGACCGCCAAGAATACCAACCGACGAGAATAGTAGTGCCAAAATTGGCATACTAAATACACCTGCCCAAAAGCGTGGTGCAACCACTCTCTTTATCGGATCAACCGCCATCATTTCTAATGATGTAAGTTGCTCAGTGGCTTTCATCAAACCAATTTCGGCGGTCAACGCTGAACCAGCGCGTCCAGCAAATAAAAGTGCAGTTACAACTGGCCCCAGCTCTCGCAATAAAGCTAAAGAAACCATTGGTCCTAGGCTATCCTCAGCACCGTAGTCGATAAGTACGGTATAACCTTGTAACGCCAAAACCATGCCGATAAACAAGCCCGACACAAGAATAATAATCAAGGACAGCACACCGACAACGTGAACTTGTTTTACAAAAAGTGGGAATGCACGGATTGGATTAAATTTACCAAAAATAGCACCCGACAACATCATTGCAGCGCGTCCAATCGCTGCGGTACGTTCAATAGTGCCTTGACCTAAAGTCTGTAGTGCCCTCATTTAGCTTCCATCATAATATCTTGTTCTAATGAATCTGCTGCGTAATGGAATGGTACTGGACCATCTGCTTCGCCCTGCAAAAATTGTTTAACTAATTCAGAATCACTGTTTAAAAGTTCTTCTCGAGTACCGTGACCGATCACTCTTTTGTCCGCCATGATGTAAATATAGTCGGCTATATCCATTACTTCTTTTACATCGTGTGAAACGATAATACTTGTTAAATTTAAGGTAGAGTTTAAGTCCCTGATTAAACGAACCAAAACACCCATTGAAATTGGATCTTGGCCAACAAACGGCTCATCATACATTATTAATTCTGGATCTAAAGCGATAGAACGCGCTAACGCAGCTCGACGAGCCATACCACCAGATAATTCGGCCGGCATTAAGTCTCGTGCCCCTCGCAAACCGACCGCCTCTAATTTTAACAGGACCATTGAACGGATGATATCTTCTGGTAAATCAGTATGTTCACGAATTGGGAAAGCCACATTGTCAAAAACGGACATGTCGGTGAACAGCGCACCACTTTGAAACAACATGCTCATTTTTTCACGAGCAATATATAACTCTTTTCGACTTAATTTAGGAATGTTTTTGCCATCAACCAGAATGTCTCCAGAATCAGGTATTAGCTGTCCGCCAATTAATCGAAGCATTGTGGTTTTACCGATACCACTAGGCCCCATAATTGCCGTAACCTTACCTTTTGGAAATGACAGTGAAACGTCGTCGTATATGACGCGGTCGCCTCGCGAGAAAGTCACATTCTTAATATCAACTAACGATTCTTGTTGATTGGTCATATTGCTTGACTGATTACTCACTCGTCCCTCGCGCACTTAATGGTTGTGACTCTCTTATTTCAAGGGTGGTATTGTATTGATTAAAACGCAAATTAGCTATGTCCCAAATGTTAAAATTTGTTAAACCTATGATTGTGTTTACTCACCGTTTCCAATTGCTCAACTTTTGATTAACTATCCCAAAAACAAGCAATATATTTTGCTTTCTTTACAGACAAAAGCCACAATAACGGCAATATTTTTTGTTCGGTATAAATAAACTACTTATGTTAATTGCTTCCATAATTTTGGTTCTGTCATTTGCTGTGCTGGTATGGAGCGCAGACAAATTCGTATATGGTGCTTCTGGTTTTGCAAGAAACCTTGGTATTTCGCCAATGATCATCGGTTTAACCATCGTCGCGATGGGTTCGTCGGCACCTGAGATTATGGTTTCAGCCAATGCTGCTTTAAAAGGAGCGACAGATACGTCGGTCGGAAACGCGATTGGCTCCAATATTACTAATATTTTACTTGTGCTTGGTTTGACCACATTAGTAAGGCCGATTTTGGTTTCTTCAACCACCCTCAAGCGGGAAATGCCAATTTTATTAGGTTTTACTCTGCTTACATGGGCACTTCTGTACGATAATTACCTTTCGTTTTTAGAAGGTGTTTTACTGCTTGTACTGTTTTTTGGGTTTATTGGTTTTTTAATTTATTTATCAAAACAGCCATCAACCGAGCCAGATCCAATGCTCGCTGATGCTGAAGACGACATTCCTGAAGGGCTCCCTACAAGCCATGCCGTTTTTTGGGTTATCGCTGGTTTAATTTTATTGCCTCTAAGTGCTCACTTTTTAGTTGATGCAGCCGTACAAATCGCCAAATATTTTGGTATTAGTGAATTAGTCATCGGCCTTACTATTATAGCTCTTGGTACTAGCTTACCAGAGCTCGCCGCAAGTATAGCCGGTGTGTTAAAGGGTGAAGACGACATGGCCATTGGTAACATAATTGGCTCTAATATCTTTAATATTTTGGCCGTTCTTTCTGTTGGTGCCTTAATCCACCCGAGCGATATCGACCCTGCAGCAGTCTCGCGAGACGTATTGGTCATGATAGGAGCAACATTATTACTATTAGTCATGGCAATGAGCATTGGTGGTAGAACTAGGCGTATTAACCGTGTTGAAGGCGGTATTATGTTTATTGCTTTTGTTAGTTATCAATTCCTCTTATTTAGTTAAAAAGCGACTTTATTTTTCGCGGAAACGTCGTAGACGACAGGAACACTTATGACAGACTTTTTAACCTCTGCATTACGAGTTATCGAGATAGAAAAACAAGCCATTCAGGGGCTGACAAAGGCTTGCGATGAGTCGTTTAATAAGGCTTGCCACACTATTTTAAATGCAACAGGCCGAGTCGTGGTAACCGGTATGGGCAAATCTGGCCATATTGCCAATAAAATTGCAGCCACTCTTGCAAGTACGGGAACTCCCGCCTTTTATGTTCACCCTGGTGAAGCTAGCCATGGTGATTTAGGTATGTTCACTAAACAAGACGTGGTGCTTGCTTTGTCAAATAGCGGAGAAACAGGTGAGCTACTCTCACTACTACCCGTTTTAAAAAGAATTGGCTGCGACATTATTTCGATGACAGGCAACGCAACTTCAACATTAGCAACAAACAGCAACATTCACCTCAACGCTAAAGTTGAGCAAGAAGCGTGTCCATTAGGCTTAGCGCCAACCGCTTCAACGACCGCAAGTTTAGTTTTGGGAGATGCCTTAGCAGTCAGTTTACTAGAGGCTCGTGGCTTTACCGCAGAGGATTTTGCCCTTAGCCACCCGGGTGGCTCTCTTGGTCGTAAGTTACTACTTACCAACGCTGATATCATGCACTCCGATGAGCGTTTACCTATCATCAATCAACACGCGACGGTAAAAGAAGCGGTATTTGAAATGTCCGCTAAAGGCTTAGGTATGACCGGTGTGATCGATGAGCATGGCGTTTTACAAGGTATCTTCACTGACGGTGATTTACGCCGTTGGATGGACAATGACGACTTTAGTTTACAAGCTCAGATTGAAGCAATAATGACACGTAATGGTGTGACAGCGAAGAGCAGTATGCTTGCCGCAGAGACTTTGTCGTTAATGGAAAAAAAGAAGATAAGCGCTCTATTTATAGTCGATGACGAACACAAACCTATTGGAGCCCTCAACATGCATGACATGCTCAAAGCAGGGGTGATTTAATGAAAGAATTTGCCGACTGGTACCAAGATGTCGAAACTGATGTTTGTGAAAAAGCCAAAAAGATTAAACTCCTAATTTGTGACATTGACGGTATTTTCTCTGACGGCTCAGTATATATGAGTAATTCGGGCGAAGAGATCAAAGCGTTTAATACCAAAGACGGTTTTGGCGTTAAGGCATTGATGAACTCGGGCGTCGATGTTGCGGTGATAACGGGTCGCAGCTCGAAAATAGTAGAACAACGAATGAAAAGCTTGGGTGTAAAATACGTTTACCAAGGTATGGAGACCAAAACGATTGGTTACCAGGAATTGTGTAACGATTTGAACGTTTCCCCAAACCAAGTTGCCTTTATTGGCGACGACTTTCCTGACCTACCTGTAATGAATCAAGTTGGCTTGGCCGTTTCTGTTAGTGATGGTCACCCTTACGTTAAGCAGTGTGCTGACTATGTTACCGTAACACCTGGTGGCAAAGGTGCAGTTAGAGAGCTGACAGACTTGATCATTATGGCTCAACAAGGCGCAGAGTACATTACGTCGGCCGTCTCAGGAACAAGTAGCTAATGCGTTTCCGTTTTATAGTCATAACCTTGTTCATTGGTATCAGCCTTTACTTATGGTATCCGGCGTTCCATGATAGTGACGAACAAATCGATGAAGCAGAGGCGGTCTTAATCCCTGATTTTACTGCACGGTTATTACATCAAGAGCTTTTTGACAATAACGGTAAACTCAAAGAAGAAGTGTTTTCACAAAAAATGGAACACTTTGCAGACTTAAATCTGACCTACTTTGAGCAGCCCGAATTTATCATTTATCAAGATGACCAGCCCTACTGGCGGTTGTCAGCGCAAGTCGGCAACATGCAAGATGGTCGGCTAGTATTAAATGAAGATGTCCAAATGGTGCAATTAAATGACAATGAACTGGTAAATTCGATAAACACCTCTTACATCGAAATAGATCTAAATTCACAATTAGTCACCACAGACAAAAGGTTTGTGATAAAAGGCGTAAATACAACCATTGTTGGTCATGGATTACGCGCAGACCTCAAAGTGGGTCGCTTGCAAATGACAAAACACGTAGAAACGATTCTCAAAGGAAGTTAACTAAATGAAGTTAAACAACATTCTAATTCTAACGTTGGTGTTATTTTTTACGCCTTTAAGTCAGGCTATAAATGATGACTTGCAAATCAAATCGACAGAGCAAGATTTAAACTTTAAGAAAAACACCATGTTTTTTAAAGGTAATGTCATCATCAATCAAGGTAATATGAAAATTGCCGCGGATGAGCTTTACGTTGTAACAAAAGACGGTGTCGGTGAAAAACTTATCGCCAAAGGTAATCCCGCCACATTTACGCAAATAAACCCAGAAGGAGATGACTTAGAAGCTAATGCTAACGAAGTTGTCTACTTAGTTAACGATCGAATCTTAGAACTTAAGGGGAGCGCCAAATATCGTCAGGGCGGCTCGTTCGTTGACAGTGCAAACGGTAACATTACTTTTGATTTAGTTCGCCAACGTGTAAAAGCAATAGGCGATACTGAAAACGGTGGCCGTGTCACCACAACTATTAAAATCAAGCCAAAATCAAAAGACGACTCAGAGAATAACTAATGACGAAATTGGTAGCACAGCATTTAGCCAAAGCCTACAAAAACAGACAAGTCGTTAAAGACGTAAGTCTATCTGTTGAAGCCGGTCAGGTTGTCGGTTTACTAGGGCCAAACGGCGCAGGTAAAACAACAACGTTTTATATGATTGTTGGCCTTGTGCCGAACGACAAAGGCTTGATACAGCTCGACGACATTGACCTGAGTCACGAACCGATGCACGTTCGAGCTCGCAAAGGAATTGGTTATTTACCACAAGAGTCGTCAATATTTAGAAAATTAACGGTTTCTGAAAACATCATGTCTGTGCTGCAAATGCGCAAGGACATAGACGCAAACCAGCAAGCAGACTTACTTGATGATTTAATTGCCGAATTTCACATCGACCACATCCGTGACAGTCAAGGAATGGCGCTGTCTGGTGGTGAACGTCGCCGAGTTGAAATCGCGCGTGCACTTGCCGCCGATCCGAAGATTATTTTACTCGACGAACCGTTTGCAGGCGTTGATCCAATTTCAGTCATCGACATCAAAAAGATCATCCAACAACTGACAGCAAAAGGCATCGGTGTATTAATCACTGACCACAATGTTCGAGAAACACTTGATGTCTGCGAAAAAGCCTATATCGTTAGTCATGGAGAGCTGATTGCTGAAGGTACGCCTGCTGAAGTACTAGAAAGTGAGATTGTTAAGCAAGTTTATCTTGGTGACCAGTTTAAACTTTGATAATTTATACAACAAGAAAGTTAATTAAGTCAGTAAGTTCCGGGAATAAATGAGACCAACACTACAACTCAAAATGGGTCAGCAGTTAACAATGACCCCACAGCTGCAACAAGCGATTCGTTTGCTGCAATTGTCGTCTTTGGAACTGCAACAAGAAATTCAAGAAGCGCTAGATAGCAACCCATTGCTCGAATCAGAAGATGACTCTAATTACGACAGCGCTCCGGAGTCATCAGACAATACAGACGACAACTTTCAAGCTGAATCGGCACAGGAGTCACTCAACGGGAGCAATGACGACGCAGGCGATGATATCGAGTGGACCAAAGACGAGATAAGTACCAACGAAGCACTCCAGGATCAGACGATAAGCGACGACCTGCCAACAGACTCTTCTTGGGACGATTACATGAGTGCTGCACCTGCTAGTTCTGGTCCAGCTTATGAAGGTGAAGATACGGTTTATCAAGGTGAGACCACCACTAATATCCAAGATCACCTGCGCTGGCAGTTAAACCTCTCACCATTTTCCGATGATGACCTTGCTATTGCGACAGCAATCATCGACGCCATTGATGAAAAAGGATTTTTAACCGTATCTGCAGAAGATATTGTCGAAGCAGTTGATATTGAAGACGTCGAAATCGAAGAAGTCGAAGCCGTTTTAAAACGTGTACAGAATTTTGACCCTATCGGTGTTGCCTGTCGTGGGCTGCAAGAGTGTATGGTTGTTCAATTAAAACAATACAGCGATGATACACCGTGGAAACAAGAAGCCATTGACCTTATTCAAGAACACATCGACTTATTGGCCAACCGCGACTATCGCACCATCATTCGCAAGACAAAACTAAAAGAAAACGACTTAAAAGAAACCTTAGAACTTATCCAACAACTCAATCCAAATCCGGCTAGCATTGTCATCAAAGATGAAATTGATTATGTAATTCCGGACGTTAGCGTCGTTAAGAAAAAAGGTCGTTGGATTGTTGAGCTAAATTCCAATTCTATGCCTAAAATTAAAGTGAACGAACAATATGCTTCGTTGTCTAAAACGGCAAAGAACAATTCCGATGCACAATTTGTTCGTTCTCATTTACAAGAAGCTAAGTGGTTTATCAAAAGTTTGGAAAGTAGAAACGACACCTTGTTAAAAGTATCTAATTGCATTGTGCAACAACAACAAGCATTTTTCGAGTATGGGCCAGAAGCAATGAAGCCTATGGTACTCAACGACGTGGCAGAAATGGTTGATATGCATGAGTCCACGATCTCTCGTGTGACCACGCAAAAGTACATGCACACTCCTAGAGGAATATTTGAACTCAAATACTTCTTCTCAAGTCACGTAAGTACCGAAAACGGTGGTGAGTGTTCCTCAACCGCTATCCGTGCATTAATTAAAAAATTAGTCGCCGCTGAAAACCAAGCAAAACCGCTCAGTGACAGTAAAATTGCTGATATTCTGGCCGAACAGGGCATCCAAGTAGCCAGAAGAACTATCGCAAAATACCGGGAATCGTTAAACATTCCCCCTTCAAACCAAAGAAAACGATTAGTGTAGTTTCACTATTCAATCAAAAGAAGGAAGAGCATATGCAAATTAACCTAACTTGTCGTCATGTCGATGCAACAGAGTCCCTAAAAGATTATGTTGATACGAAATTTGCAAAACTAGAACGTCATTTTGATCATATTAATAACGTCCATGTGATTTTAGACGTAGAAAAGCTAATTCAACGCGCAGAAGCGACCATGCATGTTAATGGAGGTGAGCTTTTTGCAACCTCAGAGCACAGTGACATGTATGCAGCGATTGATTCTTTAATTGATAAACTAGACCGACAGGTCAAAAAACATAAAGAGAAGTTAACTCGTCATTAGAGGACCATTGAGCTGGCGCACATCGCCAGCTCTCGGCAATCGACCCGAGTATATTTAGGAGCGCTATGGACTGCACTCCTTAACCCATCTTTTGAAGTAAAATCAAAAGAACGAAGCAGTATTAAAGCCATGAAATTAAAAGTACTCTTGCAACCAGAATGCACCAAAGTGCTTTCCGATTGCCAAAGCAAAAAGAAAATTCTCGAGCACATTGCTGAGATAGCAAGTAGTCAATCTCCAGAACTGAATTGTACCGAAGTACTGTCCAGCCTTCTGAATCGTGAAAAGCTTGGAAGTACAGGAATAGGGAATGGAGTGGCGATTCCTCACGGTAAAATCAAAGCCGACGGCTCTCCAGTGGCAGTTTTGTTAGTTAGTCACCCAGCTGTTAAGTATGATGCCATAGACAATCGCCCCGTCGATGTGTTTTGTGCATTGCTTGTCCCAGAAGATCAATGTGACGTACACCTACAAACGTTAGCAAGCATCGCTGAAATCTTTGACAATAAAGAGATTTTACGTAAGATTCGTAGTGCGAAGACGGATAATGACCTATATCAAATAATTGAAGCCGCGTAATATGCATATTTTTATTGTGAGTGGCCGTTCAGGCTCAGGGAAGACAGTTGTACTTAGGGTTTTAGAAGACTTAGGGTATTACTGCGTAGACAATTTACCAGTAAACCTGCTACCTGCACTTTCGCACTCACTGGCAACTAACTATCCACAAGTTGCTGTCAGCATTGATGTTCGTAACATCCCGAGCTCAGAACAAGAGCTACTCGATAATCTTGATTTTCTACCTAAAGGCGTAAAAACCACGGTAATGTACATCGACGCTAAAGATGACGTTCTTATTCGTCGCTATAGTGAAACCCGTCGACTTCACCCTCTGTCAAAAGGTGAAAACTCATTACCTGACGCCATTGAAGAAGAGAGAAAACTACTCGATGCGTTAGCCACAAGAGCAGACTTATACATAGATACATCTGAATTGAACGTGCATCAATTAACCGAAATGATCCGCGAAAAGATCCTCGGTAAATCAGATAAAGAATTGGTCATTACTTTTGAGTCTTTTGGATTTAAGTACGGTGTCCCTAACGATATTGATTTTGTCTTTGACGCACGTTTTTTACCAAACCCTCATTGGGAGCCAGACTTACGAGCATTGACGGGTTTAGACCTACCAGTAAAAGACTTCTTTTCCGCACAACCCATTGTTAATAAGTTTGTTTTTCAAGTTAATAACTTTATGTCTACGTGGTTACCACACTTGGAACGTAACAACAGAAGCTATTTAACCATCGCCATTGGTTGTACAGGTGGAAAACATCGTTCTGTTTATATTGCTGAAACCCTTGCTGAACAATTCCGTTCTCGTGGAAAAAATGTTAAAACTCGTCACAGAGAAATGAGTCGCTATCAACAAGATCTTTAAGTGTATAAAAGCGACACCCACAGTTAAAAAGAATAAGAAAACTATGACTGTTTCAAAAAAGGTTACCATCCAAAATAAGCTCGGACTCCACGCCCGTGCGGCAACAAAACTAGCTCAATTGTCCCAGCAATTTGAAGCCGAAGTGGAAATTCAACAAGGTGAAAAATCCGCCAATGCGGACTCAGTTATGGCATTGTTAATGCTAGCCAGTAATCAAGGAAAAGAAGTGTTGGTTAAGGCTAGTGGAGCTCAAAAGCAAGAAGCGCTAGACGCAATCTGTCAGCTGATTAGCAATAAATTTGATGAAACTGAATAACTGAACCCTTCTTAAAAACAAACAGTTACTGGCCCCATTTACCCTCTCACTAACTATCTTAATTTGTAGTTATGCGTTAGACTAATGTCGAACTTTTAAAATAGCCCCAGCTGATTTTATTCGGCGTTTTAAAAAGAAATCACTATGTCTGAGCTATTAGAACAAGAATACACAATTCCAATTGAGGAATTTAACGCTGCCATCAATGATGGTATGTTTGTTCGTGTTCGCAATATGCTCGACAGTATGGCCGCTAATGAAATTGCGGTTCTTCTCCACGCTTCTACCCCCAAGTCACGTACAGTCCTTTGGCAACTGATCGATAGCAGTATCCAGGGTGAAGTACTCGAAGAGCTCTCAGAAGAAGTTCGTAATCCGATTCTTCGCAGCATGACACCAGAGAGTGTTGCCGAAGCAGCTGTTAACCTCGATGATGATGACTTCTCAGAAGTACTTCGCAGTATGCCTGATAAGGTTTACAAAAAAGTACTTAAAAGCATGGACAAGCAGGACCGCGCTCGTGCCGAACGAGTCATGTCTTATGAAGAGGACACTGCTGCCGCGCTAATGAACACCGATACCATCACGGTTCGTCCGGATGTTACAGTTGACGTTATTTTACGATACTTGAGACTAAAAGAGTCATTACCAGAAGCGACGGACTATTTATATGTCGTGGATAAAGAAGATCACTTCGTTGGTGAGGTGTCGCTTTCAACGCTTGTTACTTCCAAAACCAGTAGTCTAATTTCAGAAGTCATGGAAACTGACTTTGAAGTCATTCCAGCGTCAATGCACGAGTCCGAGGTGGCGAGTCTATTCGAACGTTACGATTGGCTAACAGCACCAGTTATTGATGAAGAAGGTGTGCTTTTAGGCCGTATTACCATTGATGACGTCGTCGATATCATACGTGAAGACGCCGAGCACTCGATGTTAAGTATGGCCGGTCTCGACGATGAAGCCGATACGTTTGCACCTGTCATGGACAGTACACGCAAACGTTCACTGTGGTTAGGTGTTAATTTATTGACCGCGTTGTTGGCCGCTTTTGTTTCATCTTTATTTGAGTCTACTTTAGATGAACTGGCCTTTTTAGCTGTACTAAATACTATTGTACCGAGTATGGGCGGTGTCGCCGGCAGTCAAACACTAACACTTGTAATCCGTGGTATGGCAGTCGGTCACGTCAACGAATCAAACTCAAGATGGTTACTCGGTAAAGAGCTGGCAATAGGATTCTTAAATGGTCTGATCTGGGCCATTTTGATTGCCGGTGTCGTAGCCCTTTGGAAACAAGACCTTATGTTGGGTGGTGTCCTTGCCTTTGCGATGTTAATGAATCTAATTTCTGCCGGACTTGCTGGTGTTTTGATCCCATTGCTGCTAAAACGCATGAATATAGACCCAGCCTTAGCTGGTAGTGTTATACTTACCACCGTCACCGACATCGTCGGTATATTTGCATTCTTAGGCACAGCAACCTGGTTATTATTATAGCCACTATATACAAACAAAAATGAACCAAGTGGTTCAGTTCGAGTGCTCTGCCTTAACTTATTTCCCTCCCTAAAATATGGGCCAGGGTCACGAAACTTCTAGGTAAAATAAATGATTGAAGTTGGCAAAACCAACACACTTAAAGTGCTAAAAATGATGGATTTTGGCGCGTATTTAGACGGCGAAAATTTAGGTGAACTCCTACTTCCACGCAAACACGAACCTGACGATATAGACGTTGGTGACGAGATTGAGGTATTTGTTTACTTAGACTCCGAAGATCGCCCTGTCGCTACGACTCAGAAACCAAAAGTGGAAGTAGGTCAATGCGCTTATTTGGAAGTTAAAGATACCAACCGAGTTGGCGCCTTTTTAGACTGGGGTCTAGACAAGGACCTAATGGTACCTTATGCCGAGCAACACTTACCGTTAGAAGTAGGTAAAAAGTATCTTGTTCATGTCTACCTAGATAAAATCGATAACCGCCCTACTGCATCATCACGCGTAGATAAGTTTATCTTGGATGAAAACCAAGGGACGTTTAAACCAAATCAGCCGGTTTCTCTCATTATTGCTAACAGCACTGACCTTGGGTACAAAGCGATCATCAATCACACACATTACGGATTGTTGTTTAAACAAGATGTGTTTCGCCGTTTGTCATTTGGTCAAACCGTAAAAGGCTTTGTAAAACGAATTCGTCACGATGGTCGAATTGATTTGTCTCTTGATGGCGGTCAGGCAACACGCGGTAAAGATGCTGAAGTCATCATGCGATTTTTGGACAAAGAAGGTGGCTTTGCTGCCGTTCATGACAAATCAAATCCAGAGCTGATCAAAAAACTCTTTGGCATGAGTAAAGGGGCGTTCAAAAAGACCATTGGCGCCATGTATAAAGCAGGTGACATTGTTATAGAATCGAAAGGGATTAGAAAAGTCGAGAAATAACTT
>NZ_CEYNSH010000008.1:33498-58079 GCF_982872775.1 Psychrosphaera sp.
AGGCGTTCGTATCATCCCGAGCGCCTTTTTACTGTTTACTCTATGTGACTGTTTTAAAAATGATTAAATAAAAGGTTAGTTACCCGCGACTTTCATTTTCTCAATTAGTACTGAGCCAGTTTGAACGGCGCCACGGCGTTCTACGTCACCACCAATACCAACAATCTGTTGGAACATATTTTTCAGATTACCCGCAATGGTCACTTCTGAAACAGGGAATTGGATCTCGCCATTTTCAACCCAAAAGCCGGCCGCACCTCGACTGTAATCACCCGTTACTGTGTTTACGCCTTGGCCCATTAGTTCGGTGACCAATAAACCTTTACCCATTTTTTTCAACATTGAAGCTAAATCTGGATCAGTCTGACTAATAAACCAGTTGTGGATACCGCCTGCGTGACCCGTTGTTTTCATGCCCAATTTACGAGAAGAGTAGCCAGTTAAGAGGTAAGTCGTTAATGTCCCAGCTTCGATGATATTACGATCGATAGTCGCCACACCTTCTGAATCAAATGGACTACTCGCTAGACCACGTTTGATGTGTGGACGCTCTTCGATAGTAACAAACTCAGGGAAAATTTGAGTATCTAGACTGTCCATCAAGAACGAAGAATTGCGATACAAGCTGCCACCACTGATAGCTGAGACAAAATGACCAAATAACGTCGAAGCGACTTCTGCGTGGAATAACACTGGTACTTCACACGTGTCTAATTTTCTTGCATTCAGTCGTTCAACCGCTGCAGTAGCAGCCTTAATACCGATAGAGTGGGCACTGTCTAATTCACCAAAAACACGATCAACGGTATAGGCATAATCGCGCTGCATGTCTTCATTCTCTTCGGCAATTACCGAACAACTGATGCTATGGCGACTGCTCGGGTAACCTTCAACAAAGCCATGGCTATTGCCATACACTTTAAAGCCTTGATAAGAAGAAAGTGATGCACCATCCGAATTGACTATACGAGCATCATGTTCAAAGGCGCTAGCTTCAGCTTCTAAACAGTGTTTAATGGCTTCTTCAGGATTGATATCAAATGGGTGATGTAAGTCTAGATCTGGGATATCAGTCGCCATCATTTCTTTTTCGACAATACCCGCGTAACTGTCTTCTGAAGTGTACTTAGCAATATCAATGGCGGCTTTAACAGTGCGTTCTAGTGCCTCATGGCTAATATCTGCCGTTGAAGCCGAGCCTTTGTGCTGCCCCACGTAAACAGTGATACCTAACGCGCCTTCCTGATTAAATTCGATATTTTCCAGCTCCTGACAACGACTCGAAACTGAAATACCTTTTGATTTACTGATCACAGCTTCTGCTGAAGTCGCTCCGTGTTGCTTACTCAAATCGAGTAAATCGCTAATTGCTGATTTGACTTCGTCTATTTGTTGGAAAATGTCGCTTTTATTGGTCATAAACACTCAAAAATACTGGTTAAATTGCTCTGTAGAGCATACCATAATTCATACGAATCTTTTATCAAATTAGATTGACTCTCAAGTTATGACAAAACCGTATTATTTAATGCCTGATGATGAAAATTACATCAGTAAAAGCGACCTTAAAAAAGAACAACGTGAACTCCAAGAGTTTGCCACTCAGTTGTGTAAATTATCAAAATCTCAACGTCAAAAGCTCACTGCGAGCGACGAACTTCACGACGCGTTCAAACTCGCTGATAAAATCTCGAGTAAACCTGATGCACTCCGCCGTCATCTGCAATTCATGGCAAAGTTGCTCAAAGATGAGGAGCTTGATACGTTACGTCTTGAATATCAAAAGATTACTTCTCCTGGCCAAGAGAATGACGCCGAGATGAGAAAATTGGAAAGTTTAAGAACGTCATTGATTGAAAATGGCGATGACGCTATTAACTCCCTACTTGAGCAAGCCCCTAGCCTTGAACGCCAAAAGTTAAGACAACTGGTACGCCAAGCGAAAAAAGAAGTGGCAAGCGAAAAGCCAGGTAAGAGTTACAAAGAGCTATTCCAATATATTAAAGATGGGCTAAGCAGTTAATTAGGAGCTTGCGGTGAATTATATAAAAACAATAAATACACTGTTCGTAAAATCTTGGGTGGGGCTCGTCTTACTGAGCGCCATGTTATTGTCTGGCTGTAATGGTCATTCTGAAGAAGACAACACCAACCGTGTTATTGGCGATAATATTCAAGCAGATATTTCTGTGTCAGATATCAACGGTAACGCCACGAACAGTATTACTGTCGGCAACCAAGTAACCGTAAGCGTCACATTATCTGCGACCAATGGTGAGCCTATCGCTAATCAAAATGTCTCATTTGTCGCAACCGATGGGACGTTATCGGCAGCATCACGATTAACCAACGGCCAAGGCACCACGAGTGTTTCTTTCGACTCTAGCAGCGTTAATCCAGGAGTTGTAACGATAACTGCCTCAACGACTTATAACGACGAGTCCATCACTGCAGACATTGACTTTGAAGTATTGGCAACGGCTGTAACTAATATCGAAACACCAAGTCTAGAAATCACACTTAAGAAGGATGGTAATGCGGTTAATCGCATCAAAGCCGACGAGTCCGCGCAGCTTGGTGTAATACTGACTGATGCGAACGATCAGCCTATTGAGAATTCAATCGTAACGTTTAGTGCCGAGATTGGTCAATTAAGTGCAACTACTGCCCTGACCAATGCCAACGGTATTGCCGAGGTTTCATTAACCGGCCAAGAAGATAACTTAGGTGCAGCTGTTGCAACTGCGAGCGTATCGATTAACGAAAATAACATTGTAAAAACGACACCTTATGAGGTCGTTGCAAGCGACGCACTTGATGAATCAACCACAGTATTAATTGGTCATTTTGATGCCGATGGTAATTTTGTTGATGGTGAAATCGGTGTTGAAAGTTCTACTCATAGCGCAGGTGCAACAATTGGTTTAGAGGTTGTATTAGTTAATCAGAACTTAGAGCGCATCACGACTCCAACGACCGTTAACTTCGCCTCGTCATGTGTCAATACGGGTGATGCTTCAATCGACGCAAGTGTTGTGACAAATAACGGTGTGGCAGAATCAACTTATCAAGACTTGAGCTGCGCAGGTGCCGACGGCACAACTGACACGATTGTCGCGACCGTAGTCGTAAATTCAGCAGACTTAAGTGCGACGACTGACATCACGTTAAGCTCAGAGTCGTTAGGTTCAGTAGAGTTCATTTCTGCGACTCCAGAGTCAATTGTTCTCAAAGGAACAGGCGGACAAGGCAAACAAGAAACGTCTACCGTGACTTTTGTTGTTAAAGGTGAATTAGGTAACCCACTTAACCAACAAGCTGTCGATTTTTCATTAAACACTGACGTTGGTGGTTTGAGCCTTGCGGCCGCTTCAGGTATCACAAATTCAGAAGGCTTGGTCAGTGCTAAAGTTGTAGCTGGTACCGTGCCAACAGCGGTTCGAGTGACTGCAACCGTCACCGTTGACGATCAAGGTAATACCATTTCAACGCAGTCCGACTTGTTATCCGTAAATACAGGCTTACCTGATCAAAATTCTATTACGTTAGCCTTATCGACCATTAACCCTGAGGCAAGGAACATTATTGGTACCAATGTAGACGTAACAGCGTATTTGGCCGATAGTTTTAACAACCCTGTTCCAGATGGCACAACAGTCAACTTCACTACTGAAGGTGGCGCAATCGAACCTTCTTGTACAACGACTGACGGTAATTGTACGGTTACTTGGACGAGCCAAGAACCATTTACTGATAACCACCGAGTGACTATTTTAGCGACCGCTGAAGGGCATGAGTACTTTGTAGATGTAAACGGTAATAACCTATTCGACGATAACGATGGTGGAGCTGTTAATGGAACCACAGGTAACATTGACGAAATTTTATCTGGCTTCGGTCGCGTTAGACCATTCGATGGTGGCTATATTGATATGCCAGAAGCGTGGCGTGATGATAATGAGAACTTTGTTTACGACGTAGGTGAAGTCTTCATTGATAGCAACAACAATGGCACACGAGACGTTGAAAATGATTTATTCAACGGCCCGCAATGTGAAGCTACTAGCTGTGCGACTTCTAACTTTATTACAATTCGTAAAGCAGTCAGGTTAATTACCTCCAGCTCAAAGGCGTATATACGAATTCTCGACGCGAGTGACAATGTCGTATACCAGAACTATGGCACAACAGTTAGAAATAACATTTCGATTGCTAGAGGATCTAGCCAAAGCTTCACTTTAGAGGTGTCGGACACCCAATTCCAAACAATGGCACATGAGACTGGCATCGCCTTAACGTCTGACGTAGGAGACTCAGTGGGGACAGGAACGTTCACGATTGGAAATACAGCAGGTTCTGACGACCCAGCAGTACCAGGCACGTTTAGACGCTCATTTACCCTCATCAATAACCTAACGGTTGATGATGAACCACAAACAGGTGGTTTAGAGTTTTCGGTAGTATCACCATCAACAATTGAAACGTCCGATGGCTTGGTGATTAACCTTCTTTAATCCACCATTATTGGCTTTATTAACGGAAAAGAAAAATCCGATGTTGATACCAACATCGGATTCTTTAATGTCTACTGTAACGAAGACAACGGTCAAAATGTTTCTACGCGTTACATTAAAGCGTTTTACTTACCTTGCGGTCTAACCTTTTACAGGCTCGACATAGGTCGAACTTCAACTTCTCCAACGCCCGCTTCTTCAACCTCGGTCTTGATACGAGCCGCGTCCCCTATGATAAGCCAGGTCAGCTTTTCAGGATGGACCGTCTGTGCGGCCGCTTGGAGCAAATCAGCGGTAGCTAAATTAGTATACTTAGTAGGTAAATCAGTAGGATATTCATAAGGTCTGCCAAAACGTTCGCTTTGCATCAAGCTTCTGAGTACCGCACCTGATGTCTCAAATCGCCCTGGTAAAGAACGTATTCGATCCATTATAACCCGCATCAGCTCTTCCTGAGTAGGAGGTTTGTTACCTTTATATGCATTCAGCTCTTTCATCAGTTCTTTTATCGATGCGCCAGTTTTGTCCGTTTGTACTGGTGCATAAACTAAAAACGGACGTTGCCCACGAGCATCCTGCAATATTGTACGAGCCCCATATGACCAACCTTTATCTTCCCTTAAGTTCATATTAACTCGAGCCGTAAATGCGCCTCCGAGAGTGCGATTCATGGCATCTATAGCGATATTATTATCGACGCCAGAGGGTGGCGCTAAATGGGCAGCCAATAGAAGTGACTGTTGTGACCCTGGACGGTCAATAATGACCACACGACCTTTGTCCGGTAAACTAGCTGTAGCGATGGTTTTTGTGCCTACTTCACCTGATGCTCGCCATTTTCCTATGGTTTTTTCTAATTGTGGCTTTATTTGCTCTAACGTTGTATCACCGACAACAAAAATGGTTCCATTGTCTGGTCGCATCCACTGATTCTTAAATTCCACCAAATCTTCACGACTAATACTTGCTACCGATGAACGCGTGCCTAGGCCAGTAAACGGAATTCCGTAAGCATGATCGGCACCGTAAATCATAGGCGGTAAGAGTGTAAGAGCAATCGACACTGGTTGATTTAATTGTTGAGCAATTTGGTTGAGGATTAATGTGCGTTGACGTTCTATTTCATCATTTGCAAAAGTCGGCCTCACCAAAATATCCTCTAACACTTCTAACGAATCACTAATATTTTCTTTTAACATAGACATAGTGATCGTTGTCGTATCTAAGTCAGAACCTGCTTGTAATGTCGTACCCAATTTTTCTAATTCTGCGGCAAGTTCCAACGCATCGTATTTACCTGCGCCTTCATCTAACATTCTTGTGGTAAATGACGCTAGTCCAAGCTTATTGCCGTGATCCGCTGCATAACCAGCATCAAACTGAACAGCCACATTAACCATTGGGATCGTATCACGATTGGCCACGACGACTTTCATCCCATTTTTTAACTTTCCTTGTTCAATGTTAGGAAAGGTTAATTCAGCTTCTCCAGTGACATCGGGTAATCCTGTAGAACGATCAACGGCAGGCTGACTAACACTATATTTAGGAAAAGGCTCCACTGTGATTTGATGCCAACCATTAGACAGCCAAGTTCTGGCCGAATTTCTCACGTCTTTGGGGCGAGCCTGCTCCATCTCCTTAATTTCAGTTAGGAAAAAGTTAGGGTCACCGGCAATCATTTCACCGGCAGCTAAGGTATCGGCCTTACCGCCAAAGCCGCCGACTTCCTCAAGACCTCTTAAAATTCGCGCTTTATATTTGGTACTAACCAAGGCCACTTCTTTTTTCGTAGGGCCTTTTTCTAAAAGTTTTGAAATCACTTTTTCCATTTCTCGCTCAACTTTCTCGCGAGAAACTCCGGGTTTGATATCAACAAACACACCAAATGCAGACGCTAACTTAAACTCTTGATTAAATACTGCAACGTTCGTTGCTATTTGCTGATCATAAACAAGTTCTTTGTATAATCTTGAGTTTTTACCATCGCCCAGAACAGAGGCGGCAATAAATAAGTCACTTGAGACGGGATCTGTATCTTCTGGTGTCACCCATAAGCGGTATATACGCTCTTGAGGTACACGATCTTGAATTACTTTACGTGTATTAGTGGTTCGTTTCGGTACATTTGCTTTCCACTTAGCCAATGTTGGGCCTGATTCAATGTGGCCAAAATACTTATTGACCATTGGTTTGGCTTCTTCGGCATTAATATCTCCACTTAATACTAATATGGCATTGGCAGCACCGTAATAGCGCTTAAACCACTCTTTCACATCATCAAGTGACGCTGAGTTTAAATCTTCCATCGAACCAATCACAGAATGATCATAAGGATGGCCTTTGGGAAACATTGCATCAATAATATGATTAAAGACCTGTCCATATGGTTGATCTTCACGCTGACGTTTCTCATTTTGAACAACACCGCGTTGCTCATCGAGCTTCTCTTGAGTAACCGCGTTTAATAAATGTCCCATTCGGTCTGACTCCATCCAAAGGATTCTATCAAGCGCAGGAGTAGGAACGGTTTGAAAATAATTAGTTCGATCGAAGTTCGTGGTGCCATTTAATCCAGTTGCACCAACTTCTTGCAAAGGTTTGAACCACTCGTCATCGTAGTTTTCGGTCCCATTAAACATGAGATGTTCGAATAAGTGGGCAAAGCCGCTTTTTCCATCAGGTTCATCTTTTGAGCCGACTTTGTACCAAACTGCAACAGCCACAACAGGGGCTTTGCGATCTTCATGGACTATCACAGTCAAACCATTATCTAATGTGAACTTTTCGTAATTGAGTTTTATTTCTTGGGCGTGGGCGACATTTAAAAAGAAAATGCCTAGTGCTAGCAAAGGTACAATGATTAGTTTCCGAGGACCTTTGATAAGTGTTGATAACTTCATAATGTATTCCTTTATATATTATATGACGTTGCCAATTGGCCAGAGACTAAACTTGCTACATCCTGAGTTCAGTAAATAAAGAGTAACACGCTGGTTAAAATTTGCTCAATTCAGTTTTGTTCTTTTTATGTGGTTTAATTTAATAATCAAATTTGGTGGGGATTAATGTGAAAAAGCCAGTAGGTAGCTCCCCCACTGGCCTTGTGATCTATTAGATTTTAGAAATATTGAAAGTAATGTTTTTACTGTGTACCACCCACCGTCATTGCATCGAGTTTAAGGGTTGGTTGCCCAACACCAACAGGTACACTTTGACCGTCTTTGCCACACACACCAATTCCTCTATCAAGCGCTAGGTCATTACCGACCATAGAGACTTGGCCCATGGCATCTGGACCGTTACCTATCAAAGTTGCGCCTTTGACTGGTTTAGTGATTTTACCGTTTTCTATTAGATAAGCTTCTGAAGCTGAAAAAACAAATTTGCCAGAGGTAATATCAACCTGGCCACCAGCAAAGTTGTTGGCATAAATACCATAGTCAACACTCGCAATAATATCTTCTGGTGTACTCTCTCCAGGCAGCATATAAGTATTTGTCATTCGTGGCATTGGCATGTGAGCAAATGACTCACGACGACCATTACCTGTTGGTTCAACACCCATAAGTCGAGCATTCATTTTGTCTTGCATGTACGACTTTAGCTCACCATTTTCGATAAGTACGTTATATTGACTCGGTACACCTTCATCATCGATATTCAATGAACCACGTAAGCTGCCTAACGTACCATCATCGACGATAGTACAAAGTTCAGAAGCAACTTGTTGGCCTATCTTACCGCTATAATTACTGCTGCCTTTACGGTTAAAGTCACCTTCCAGACCGTGACCTACTGCTTCGTGAAGTAATACGCCAGGCCAACCAGAACCTAGTACCACTGGCATAGTGCCCGCAGGTGCATCGATGGCTTCTAAGTTTACCGTTGCCATATGAATAGCTTCATCAGCAATACTTTGGTAGCGCAATTTTCCGTCTACCAGTTCCAAGAAGTGCTGATAGTCGGTTCTTGCGCCGGCCCCTGCTCCGCCACGTTCTTTGCGGCCGTTTTTTTCAAGAACAATTGAACAGTTAAGGCGAATAAGAGGGCGAACATCGGTTGCCCAAGTACCGTCACTTGCGGCTACCAGAATCTCTTCATAAACACCACTCATGCTTACCACAATGTTGGTCGCTTCGGGCGCTGTTGCTCTGATGTAGCTATCTACACTTTTTAATAAGTCGACCTTTTCTTTGTTAGACATACTTTCTAACGGCTGAGTAGGCAGATAAATTTGACGAGATTGAGGTTTAGTGAAGGCTTGTTGCTTGCCATGAACACCCGCCTCGGCAATGCTACGGGCGGTTTTTGATGCTTCAACAATCGCATTCATATTAACTTGGTCAGAATACGACAGGCCCGTTTTCTCGCCATTTACGGCACGAACACCAACACCTTGTTCGATGTTGTAACTGCCGTCTTTTAAAATACCATCTTCCATCACCCATGATTCGTGGAAGCTTCCTTGAAAATAAAGATCGGCATAATCTAACTTGTGCTCAAGTAAAATACCTAAACCATCGTAGACGTCTTGCTCTGATAATTGGTTTGCGGCCAATATGTTTTGTTCAACTTGATTCAAAATCGATCCTATTTTTCGTGTTAACTCATCGTCTCATCCGTTCTAAATTTATCGAACAGAGAGCTTAAATTTGTTGTGTTTAGCCACCGGCATGGCTTGTCTTATATCGGTTATACGTTGTCTATCTAATTTTGCGCCAAATAAACCATTCTGGCGTTCGGCATTTTGTAACACCTCTCCCCACGGAGAAATGATCATACTGTGACCAAAGGTTTGACGGCCGTTTTGATGTACACCATTTTGATTACTAGCAACCATATAACATTGATTTTCAATGGCTCTTGCCGCCAAAAGCGTCTGCCAATGAGCTTCACCGGTTTTTTCTGTAAATGCACTTGGTAACACAAACGCACTCACGCCTTGATTTCTTAGCGCCTGGAACAAACCAGGGAATCGCAAATCATAACATATCGCCACACCAATTTTGCCCCAATCGGTATCAAAACATACCAGCTGCTCCCCTGCTTCTGTACTATCAGACTCTCGATAACTACCAGTGTTGTCATCCACATCAACATCAAAGAGATGAATCTTCTGATAATCAGCGATTAATGCTCCTTCAGGATTAAACACTAAACAAGAAGCACAAAATTTATTATCTCTGGATGACTTAGTTGGAAATGAACCCGCAACTAAAAATATTTGATATTGTTTAGCGATTCTCGCTAGCTTTTCTTGGACTGGATAACTGCTATTTGGGTCAATCGCTGTTTCACCTGACATAATAGGTTCGGATATAGCCAAGTTACTCTTATCTTTTCCACCAAAATTGGCAAAACACTCTGGTAATACAACGACCGAATTTTCTGCTAAGTTTCCTGCTGATTTCGCTAATTCGAGCTGCTGATTTACATAAGCTATGTTTTCATCAACATCAGGTGTTGAAGTCATTTGCAATACAAACGCATGCATAGTCACTCCTTAATGAATCGAAACCGATGGAGAGCCATCACTTGTTGACGGTTGCTTTCGTTGCAGTTGTTCTTGGCGCAACTCCTGCTCAAGTTCTTGCTGAAGCTTTTGTTGTTCTTTTTGTTGTTCTTGTTCGGCTTTTTCTTTGGCTTCTTTAGCACCAGGAATATCGATAGTCTTGGTAAAGCGTTTTACTTCTTGAACTTTCGGCTCGGCCAAATCACCAGTGATCTTCAATCTTACTTCTGATACCACATCCGCCTTTTCAATGATTTTGTCGATTGCAATACCAGCCAAAAACGACAACCCCGCTGTGCCGGGTGCTAACCAAGCTGCAATAACTGGGATACTCGATGTGATCTTCGGTTTAAAGGTAACGTCATAATTAAGCGCGTTTGAATTCAGATTAGTAAAGCCACGCATATTCATGTTACCTGCTACGCCATCCATAAAAATATCCTCGGAGTACACAACTCCGTTTTCTATTTGCATACTGCCTTTGATGTCGTTGTAGAACAGGCCTTTTTGGAACACATCATTAAAATCAAACTTAAGCTTTCGATACAGAGAGTTAAGACTGAACAGTGAAAATATTCTTGCTCCTTTGTCACTCACTTCACTTAGATAGCCTTCCCCTAACTTAAACGTAGTGTCGCCATTTAATGTTGAGAAACCGAATTCGTGAGGTGCGCCGTCCCAACTCAATGAGAACTTCGAGTGTAAGTCGCTTTGTTTGATACCAGTATTAAGCTCCCAATCCAGCATCCATTGGCCAAAATAACGAGAGTAAATATCACCGCTCAGGTTTGTTTTACCTGCGCCTTCATCGCCCGCCCAGATCCCCGTAAGTCTGATTTCATTTCGCTGATACAAGAGACTTGCGCGTTCGATAAATAAAGAACTGTCTCGAGAAAAAGTATCAATAACTAGCTTACCCAGTGGCTTATTATTAAACGTACATACCTCACACTCAAAATGTAAATCCGGCAACCCACTTATCAGCCCCGCAGAGTCGGTCAACCTATCTTCAACAGCGGCGGACTTCGTCGTATTTATTAAACCCGGGTCACCTGCCGAATTTGAACTGCTCGTGTTAGTGATGCTATTTGTTCCCTCATTCGCACTTGGCTCGGTTTTAATATTGAGGCGTTTGGCATTAATATCGATTCCATTAATTTCAATATCATCATAGACAAACGTGGACAGATCCGCTTCATCACTAGTGATATCAAAACGCCAACCATTACCTTTCGGTTCTGCGTTTAAGGTAGTGTTGTGCCAACGTTGTCCTAAGATATCGATATAGCCGAACTTGCCCTTAATCGTGGATGGCGCGGATAACATCGAGACTTCATCATCTTCGTTTTCTAGACTTTGTGGAAATCTGCCATTCAAGTCTAAATCACTCGAGTCCATACCGTTTGACGGGCTTCCGCTTAACGAAGCCAATGACGGCGTGGGCTCTTGGTCTTCTTCCCCTGCATCAATCGTGTCTAAAATATCCAAAACAAAACTTAGTGTTGGCTCAAACTCAGCGCCAGGTAAGTCAACAAGTATTTCAAAACCATCTTGAGGTAAAAGTCCTGAAATCATCGCGTTCGCGTTTTCCGATTGTTTCTTAATAGACAAAATAGCTCGCTCTACAATACCGCTAGAAGCCGGTATTTCGCCCATAAAGTGTGCTAGATCATCCAGTTCTATGTACAAATTATTGGTGTTTTGGTTGCCAAATACCGAGACATTTAGCTCAGATGACACACCTTTGCCTTTCACCAGTGGCCCCGTTATCTTATATTCCGCGTCTTTAAGATTACTACTTGAGGTAACATCATATTCATACCCCTCTTCGTTGAGACTAACATTTACCGTTAGCTCACTGGCCATTGGCCCGTCATAGTATGACTGTAATGATGTTGGTAATTGCTTTTTGATTGTTTGACCTTGCCAAGAACCGCTAACCTGCGCGTTGATAACGTAATCTTTTTCATCGCCCGCTTCATTTTCGTTGCCGGCCACCAGCATATTTATCGGCAGATTATTCCAAGTTGCGTTTGCACTGTGAATAGCAAACGCTTCGTTCTCAAAACTAACAAACGCATCGACGTTTGCTAAATCAAGGTTTAATTCTGGTAGTGAAAGTCCGGCGTTATTGGTGCGAACAGTGCCTCGTGCAACAGTTTGAGGCATATTGCCATTAGCATCTAACTCATCATCGAGCGGCAAACTCAAATCAACCTGCACAGCGCCTTGACCTGAGAGGTTTACAAAATCAAAAACATCACCAAGTAGTTCGTCCAAAGGTGTAGTTTCGACCAAGTGATGAAATTGCTCAAATGCCAACTCGTCAGGTTCAATCGACAACTCTAAGAGGGTGTTAGGTGCACCTAAATCCAATTCGGCGTAAACATCATTATTGATCGGTAAATTGGCGATCGTGCCACTGTGGGCACTGATTCCCATTAGCATTTTATTAACGGTCAACGTCGCGTTCATATCTTTGATTGCAGGCCAGTCTGAGTCAAATTCAAACTCACCATTTGCTAATTGAGCTTCAATTAAAAACGTACCCGAAGAGTCATCAAATGGAACTTGATTAGTAGGGCCATCAATAATGACTCTTGTTAATAAGCCTTCTCCGGATTTAATCGCCTTTGAAAGGTAACTATGTGTATTGGGGCCGATTAGATGCCTGGGTAAATAATCCACTATTTTACCTTGTCGGGGTCCCACAATTTCTGCATAAACAGACAAATGTGACTCTGAGTCAATATTCGCGACTTGTGCATGACCTAAGATATGCAAGTCAGGATTCGTTACTTCTATTTTATCAAGAGTAATAACACTCGCCGTACCTTCTAAATCTATTGCTACATCCACTAGCAATCCATCATAAGCAAAAGGAGTCTCAAAGGTATCGGCTGTCGCAAACTCTCCGTTGCTTCCGCGAAGCTCTACCCATCCTTGAAGCCCAGACCAGGTAATATCGACATCAGTCCCCTCAAATCCTAAATAGGCTTCATTAGCTGTAACCTCAGGTAAGTAACTAAAATCACCTATAGATAAAGAGGCACTCAACTCACCTTGCTCTGGCCATAACAATGCTAGATTGTTGACCGTGCCTGAAATATCAGCATTTGCGAGCAATGTTGTATCTTTGGTGACTGAAAATAATGAGAGTAGTTGAGCTAAAGCGAATACATCCACTCCTTCGGTTTGTAACTCAACTCCTTTATCGGTGCGAGCGAGAAGAAGATCAAATGGCGTCGGATTGGTTTCTTCAGTCGTTAAATCGATATCCGAACCAAATAACTGCCAAGCAGACTGCTGCTTTTGCCACTGAAGCTTTGCGCTATCTATGAATAAAAATTTGTCGCTATTTTGTTTTTCCCAACGAACCCCTGTGTTTTGAAGATCAACCAAAAACGCCCCTACCAAACCATCTTTAACGTCACTCCATACTTGGAAATTCGCTTCTGTAGATTTAACTGCGACGTGTTCACCTATAAATTGAGTTAACCAAGGAGTGATATCAACTTGTTGTGCCTCAACATAAATTTGGCCAAAAATTTCACTTCGTCGCTGACCGTACAGCTCCATTCGAAACCCAAGAGAGTTGTTGGAGAAGCCGTCGATGTACATTTCACCTTGACCTCTGTGATGGTTACCTTCATTCACCCAAGCCAAATCATCAATGTGATACGTTTGCAGTTGGCCGTTTTGGTGACGGACCAATACTTGACTATCTATAACGGAAAACTGCTGGACTTGAGATAAAAATAGATGGCTTAA
Source organism: Psychrosphaera sp. (assembly GCF_982872775.1). Classification (NCBI taxonomy): domain Bacteria; kingdom Pseudomonadati; phylum Pseudomonadota; class Gammaproteobacteria; order Alteromonadales; family Pseudoalteromonadaceae; genus Psychrosphaera; species Psychrosphaera sp. The sequence continues at coordinate 47,299 of NZ_CEYNSH010000008.1, forward strand.
ACCTTCGAAGAGTTGGGAGCCTTGACTTTGAGGGCGAACTTTAAAGAATACATCGCTGTTTATCTTAGTTTCGACCCCTTTTAGCAAAAACGCACCTGTCACCAAACGTTGCTCTCTAAGCGAACGCCAGAAGTCGATGTTCATTTTTGTCTCAGCAATTTTGATATCGAGGGGGGCGTCTTCTGATGCGGCTAACTCAACGTCGTTTAGAACAATAGCTGGCCCAAACTTTTGCCAGCTCGCTCCTATACTTCCTATGGTTACATTGGCGTTAAACTCAGTAACAATGTAGGACTCAATATCTTGTTTGTAGTTATCAGCATAGGGTAGAAACACCTTAAGCAAGCTAATAACAACAGCAAGCAAAACGACCGTTGTGGCAAATATAGCCCAAACGGTTTTAATGCTTTTTGTAAATAACTTTTTTAGCAATGCCTTTCTCACATATAGTCTGACTTTCCCTGGCGCTATTAGTTTCAGTGTACGAGAATTATTGTACTTCTAGACAGTCACAGATGGCACCTGGCAACGACTCAATTACATCTGTTGCTATCATACCTATTTTGGCCTCATTTGCAGTAAAATCTCCTGCTAAACCATGTAAATAAACCGCAAGTTCTAACTTTTTTTGTAACGACTTTTTAGAAAGCCCCCAAGCGGTAAAACTCGCAGCAATAACACCTGACAACACATCTCCCATCCCCGCCGTCGCCATTGAAGGATTTCCGCTTAAATTGACCGAACGATACAGATCACCAAAGTCACTTCCGACGATACTACCGCTTCCCTTTAAAACCACCGCACTATTGAGCTTTTTTACTAAATGAGTGACCGCTAATAGTCTATCCTTTTCTATTTCTGGCACTGTTGTAGCCAAAATTCTAGCAGCCTCTAAAGGGTGAGGGGTGAACACCCAGGGCTTATCTTTTTTGGCCATCACATCGATTACAAACTGATTACCATCTCGCAGTTTTTGGGAGATAAAATTGATTGCATCAGCATCAAAAACGACCGGCTTAGATGCAATTAGGTCGCAACTTAGTAAGTCAGTCATTACTTGCTGAGCCCAACTAGACTGACCTAGCCCCGGCCCAATCAACACACAATCTGCTGTATCTAATCGCGACTGTAATATTGAATTAAATTCGTCTCCGGTCACCCCACAAACCATCAACTCTGGGCACAGTTGAGTAATGATAGATTCATTTCCTACTTCGCAAATAACATGAACCTTACCAACGCCACATCGCAATGCCGCTTTACCTGCCATAAACGCAGCACCAGCCATTGATGAAGAGCCAGCTATCACCAATACGTTACCGTAACTGCCTTTATGTGAATTTTTCTGTCTGGCGGGAATGGCTGTGATGCTATTACGATGAATCAAGGAAATTGTTGATGACACTTTATTTTCAAAGGCTTTTCTGAGGCCTAAGTCTGAATAAATTAATTGTCCTATACAATCAGGGCCATCAGCGGTAAAAAAGCCAGGCTTTAATGCGATAAAACTCACGGTATAATTGGCAACGACTGAATATTGTTGTTGCACTCCGGTATCCGAGTCCAAACCTGAGGGCACATCGATGGAAATAACCGCGGCTTTATTGGTATTTATTGCCATTACAACATTAGTCGTAAACGCATCTAATTCTTGATGCAATCCTATCCCAATTAGTCCATCAACGATGAGATCGACTTCTAGGCTTTCAATATGTTGCCAATGTTCTTGTAAGTCTAAAATAGTCCCGCCAGCGGAAATAAAACTTTGTTTCGCAACCGTGGCATCAGCTCCTAGGCCAGCTCCTTTGCCTTTCGCCAACAAAGTAACATTCATGCCCGACTGCCTTGCCAGCCTAGCAACGACATAAGCGTCGCCTCCGTTATTTCCTCGACCAGCGATGACTAAAATATGTTGAGCACGAGGGAACCTCGCTAAAATACAATCAAATACACTATGGCCTGCTTTCTCCATTAGTTGGTACATATCAACACCTACTGAATGAGCGCAGTCACTTTCATTTTGTTTAATCTGTTCGGCTAGATAGAGTTTAGATGGTAAAGTAGACACATCAGAATTCGACATTTTATTCTCTTAATGAACAAAGCTAACCTTAACTATTACCAACTTGCAGAAAAGATCAAGGAATGGGGCCGTGACCTTGGGTTTCAGCACGTTGGGTTTAGTGATATTGACTTATCCAACCAAGAAGCGGCATTTTTGGACTGGCTAGATAAAGGCTTTCACGGTGATATGACTTTTATGGAGCGCCATGGCCTTAAACGATGCCGCCCACAAGAATTATTACCCGGCACGATATCTGTCGTTTCGGTTAGAATGGATTACCTACCGCCAAACGCAAGCTTTGCCACCAACTTAAGCACGCCAGAACACGCTTATATTTCCCGATATGCACTTGGTCGAGATTATCATAAGGTACTTAGAAACCAACTTAAAAAGCTAGGCCAAAAGGTCGCTGAATTTGTTGGTGATGAGGCGTTGCTATTTCGACCTTTTGTAGATTCTGCTCCCGTCTTAGAAAGGCCTCTGGCAGAAAAAGCGGGGCTCGGTTGGACTGGTAAACACTCACTGATCCTTAACAAGGACGCCGGGAGCTGGTTCTTTTTAGGTGAGCTGTTTCTCCCAATTCAATTACCACAAGATACCCCCGTCGAGGAAAGCTGCGGCAGTTGCGTTGCTTGTATGACGATATGTCCTACGCAAGCGATTGTTGAGCCTTATGTAGTCGACAGTAATCGCTGTATTTCTTACTTAACCATCGAATATAAAGGCTCTATTCCAGAGGAATTTCGAGAACCAATGGGTAATCGAATTTATGGCTGTGATGACTGTCAGTTGATTTGCCCATGGAACCGACACGCCGAATTGACCAGTCAACCAGACTTTATGCCGAGAGACGAGTTACATAACCCAAACTTGTTAACTCTTTGGGAGTGGTCAGAAGAAAAATTTTTAACTAAAACCCAAGGCTCTCCTATACGTCGAATTGGTTTTGAATATTGGCTTAGAAACATTGCTATTGGGCTTGGTAACGCCGCCTATAGTCAGGCAGTCATCAGTGCGTTAAAAGACAAGCTCCACAAAATAAGTGACTTGCTCGATGAGCATATAGAATGGGCGTTGGCCCAACAATACAAAAAAGCGGAGCAAGCAGGTCAAGACAATCGCAAACTTAAACGATTGATTAAAGCCGTCCAAGTTGGATTACCAAGAGACGCATAGATCACTGAAGCTAACCTCTCAGCGAGTTAAAGAGTTAAAGAGATAGAGCATTCAAGAGTTGAGGATTTGAAACGTTTTAGAGTTGAAAAGTCAGAGGCTTGGAGAGTCATAGAATTGAAATTCAGATACAAAAAAAGAGCACTAGGTGCTCTTTCTTTTCAGCTAAAGTTCTAGCTATTAACTAGGAACTTTAAACGCAAGCTAAATTAGTTAGCTTCAACGTTCGCAGCTTGTAAACCTTTTTGACCTTCTTCAACGTCAAAAGTTACTGCTTGACCTTCTTTAAGGCTCTTGAAACCTTCACCAACGATTGCACGGAAGTGAACGAATACGTCCTTGCCGCCATTGTCTTGTGTAAGGAAACCGTAACCTTTTTCTTCGTTAAACCATTTAACTGTACCAGTCGATTTAGACATAATAACCTCTATAAAATTTCAAAATATTTTTGATACACATGTATCAGCTGTATCTTTGCGGAGTTTAAACAATTGCAATGTCACTTATGTAAAGATTACGTCTCTCAAAATCGACTAAAATTTGAGTATTGGTGTATAAATTTCATGAAGCTATCAAACAATTTTTTTAAGTCTCGTTAAAGACAGAAAGCATCATAACACATAAAAAAAATAAAGCTCATTAAATGAACGTTAAAATTTAATTTAATTTTTATTACCCTTATCGGTGAGTTCTTGGAAGCGAATCGCTCGACGTTGTTGGCAACGAGAGAGCACTTCAAGCTTTTCGTCACTCGTCGACGACGTCCAATTGAGAATTTCATTCATTGTTCTGAAGCAGCCAACACAGACATCTTCTTGGTCCAGACAACATTGACCAATACAAGGGGATTGTATTTTTTCGTTTTGCGCTGAGGAGCGAGTCATTATTAATACACCTAAATAAGAAAGACAACAGACTCAATATCTAACAGCGATTTTAGTGAACGATATAGCTTTTGAACCCATCTTCGTTGTTCGCTGGTGAGCCAACGGTTTCAGCTAATTCTATCGCATATTTCTGGGTTGCCATAAATTCATTAAAGTGTTTAAACAAAAATGCTTCTTTTTTATCCTTACATTTTCCTTGTTCCGCATCCACGTCCACACTCAATACAACCAAAGTAGATGCATCTATCGGCAAGCTTTTGAAAAACAGGCTTAAATCAAACTCGTTCAGATCACCGATAAGTACAGGTAATATATTAAAATCCACCAAACAGGTTTGTAAAAATGGTAATTGAGCTTCAATGACCAGTGACTTAAAGTGCGTACGGTCATTTAGATGAACAAAAGGCAGTAAAGACATGCTCTTGACCTGCCTACTGTTCACAGGGATTGTTCCTAGTGGTGTTTGAAACTTCTCGCTAAAAGGCAACACGACGCCGGATACCTCATCGTTTGCTATTCCTATAATAATGACGTTTGAAATTTGCGGGCCTAACATCGCCAAATGCCGAAAAGCTGCGGCACTCGTGTCTCCACATAGCTCTAAACTACTATGTGGTACAACTAAACCAATCGGGCTCGACTTTACCGGCGGTAACGACAATAAACGCTGAGCAATATCGACTACCAGTTCGTCTGCATCTGAAGGATATAAAAATCCTGCCGCATTAGCAGGTCTAACTATCATAACAATCACCTCTAACTAACTAGTGCGTCATACTCATTTCCATTTGTTCTGTCTTCCTTACCACCTTTAAAACAACAATCCTGTGAAAATTATAGAAGAGCATTTGAACATACAAAGTTGCGAGACTCGCTTAATTTGGGTCTCCAAAGGAAACTGGCGAGTTTCCAACAACTTGCCATTAAGATTAGTTTGGAATATTGATCGCTTATCTAGAATCTAAATAATCTATGGGGATCATCGATTTTATTAAATTTCCTCAATCTGTAAGTCTGCTAAAATATAACCAATTCAAATTAAGGAGTTATTTATGTTTACAGTCATTTTTGGTCGCCCAGGTTGCCCATTTTGCGTTCGTGCGAAAGAGGTGGCAGAGCAGTTAACTGAGTCACGTGATGATTTTAAATATCGTTATGTTGATATCCAAGCGGAAGGTATTTCAAAAGCGGATTTAGAGAAGTCGGCGGGTAAACCAGTGGAAACCGTTCCACAAATCTTTATAGATCAAACTCATATTGGTGGATTTACTGAATTTGAAGCGTACGCAAAAGCAAATTTAGGGCTATATCAATAGATCTATTCCTAAATAGCATAAAGTATTGGTTAATAATGACGCCAAAATGTCATACAATGCGCGCCAAATTTTTATTCGTACCGTTGAGCTATGAGATTTCCAGGTAGACGCAAACATCGACATTATTTTCCAGTCGAAAAGAAAGACCCTGTAACCAATAAGATTAAGGTTGATGGCAAACTGAAACACCCTTACGTTGTAGGGATGGATCAAACAATTGTAGATATCGAGGCGCATGTATCTCGAGAGCTACTTGAAGAGTTTGATTTAAAAGTAGGTTTGTCTCAGCTTGTTTCAAGTGATTTAGCCGAAAAACTGTACGACGTTATCTCTGAGCAAGGTTTGATCATTGATCAACACGCTGGAGGAACAATCGGTAACACAATGCATAACTACTCTGTATTGGCCGATGACCGATCAGTTTTATACGGTGTAATGAGCGAAAACATCAAAGTTGGTAACTACGCATACCGCTATTTATGTAACACCTCTTCTAAAGTGGACCTTCAGCACCTTCAGCCAGTTGATGGCGCGATAGGCCGAGCATTCACTTTAATCACTGAAGATGGTGAACGTACCTTTGCTATTGACTCAGGTGTAATGAATCGCCTTACACCTGACTTTATTGATGAAGACCTAATCAAAAATGCTTCTGCATTCGTGGTAAGTGCTTACTTTACTCGCTGTTCAGGTGAGGACACGCTTGATAAAGCCGCAATGCAAGCCATTGAGTATGCGAATATGCATCAAGTACCTGTTGTTCTTACGCTTGGTACTCGCTTTATGATCGAGGAAAAACCACAATGGTGGCGAGACTTCATCAAAGATCACGTTCAGGTGTTAGCCATGAACGAAGAAGAAGCCGAAGCACTATTAGGCACTAAAGATCCTTTGATCGCAGCCGAGCAAGCGCTTGAGTTGGCCGATTTAGTCTTGTGTACTGCTGGTCCTCAAGGTCTTTACATGGCCGGTTATACCGACGAACAACACAAACGAAAAACTCAATATCCATTGTTACCGGGTAGTATTCCTGAGTTTAACAAATACGAGTTTTCTCGCCCTATCTTAAAAGAAAACTGTCGTGAGCCAATTAAGATCTTCTCTCATATTGCCCCTTACATGGGTGGTCCAGATGAGATCAAAAATACTAACGGCGCAGGCGACGGTGCACTTGCAGCGGTAATTCACGATATTACTGCTAACGTATTCCACAAGTTAAACGTACCAGAGTCGAGTAAACACGGTATTCCAGCCATGTCTTATTCTTCATTGGCGCAAATCTGTAAATATGCAAACCGCGTGAGCTTCGAGGTGTTATCTCAGAGTTCCCCTAGACTATCTAAGGGATTGCCTGATCGCGAAGATAGCTTAGAGAGTGCATACTGGCATTAATCCAAAATAAAGTTAGTAAGAATTTGAGAATAAAGAGCGCTTTCCGGCATCCTCTTAACTCAAAAACAAAAAGGCGAATCATGATGATTCGCCTTTTTACTTTGTGCTGATTTTTTAACTTTTTGGAATAAAGGTGTTTATCTTTATTTAAGTTGTGGTCCAGCTGCAACTAGCTCAGCACCGTCTTCTAGATCAGTGTACTGTTCAAAATACTTAATAAAACGCTCAGCAAGGTCTGTCGCTTTGTCATTCCACTGAGATGGATCTTCATAAGTGTCACGAGGGTCTAGAATCGCTGGGTTCACGCCTTCTAACTCAGTCGGTACTTCTAAGTTAAAGATAGGAACATTTTTAGTTGGTGCCTTTTCAATAGAACCATCTAAGATACGGTCGATGATAGCGCGTGTATCTTTGATTGAGATACGTTTGCCCGAGCCATTCCAACCTGTATTAACTAGGTACGCTTCTGCACCAGCTTCATTCATACGCTTAACTAAAACGTCAGCGTACTGAAGAGGGTGAAGTGTTAAGAACGCTTTACCAAAACACGCAGAGAATGTTGGTTGTGGTTCAGTAATACCACGTTCTGTACCCGCCAACTTAGCAGTAAAACCAGACAAGAAGTGATATTTCGTTTGTGCGTCTGTTAGCTTAGATACTGGTGGTAAAACACCGAATGCATCTGCTGATAAGAAAATAACTTTCTTTGCGTGACCTGCTTTAGATACAGGCTTCACAATGTTATCGATGTGATGAAGCGGGTATGACACACGAGTGTTTTGAGTTACAGAGCCATCCGTAAAATCAATTTTGCCATTTTCATCAACGGCAACGTTTTCTAACAACGCATCACGACGAATCGCATTGTAAATGTCCGGCTCACTTTCTTTATCAAGGTCGATTGTTTTTGCATAACAACCACCTTCGAAGTTGAAAATACCATCATCATCCCAACCGTGCTCATCGTCACCAATTAGCTCGCGCTTCGGATCAGTTGAAAGTGTTGTTTTACCTGTTCCAGATAAACCAAAGAAGATCGCTACATCGCCTTCTTTACCTACGTTTGCCGAACAGTGCATTGATGCCATACCTTGCAGAGGAAGGTAGTAGTTCATCATTGCAAACATGCCTTTTTTCATCTCACCGCCGTACCATGTACCACCGATAATCTGCATTTTTTCAGTCATGTTAAACACAGTGAACACTTCAGAGTTCATACCGTGCTTTTCAAAATCTGGATTTGACGTTTTAGAACCATTCATCACAACAAAGTCTGGCTCACCGTAATTCTCTAGCTCTTCTTCTGTTGGACGAATAAACATGTTTTTAACAAAGTGCGCTTGCCATGCAACTTCAGTGATAAAACGAACTTTTAAACGAACTTTGTCATTAGCACCACAAAAAGTATCAACAACAAATAAACGCTTGCCTGAAAGCTGCTTAGATACAGTGCTTTTTAAGTCTTTCCATACTTCAGGAGACAATGGCTTGTTGTCATTTGGTGCGGTTTCGTTGTTCCACCAGACCGTATCTTTAGTCACATCGTCTAACACAATGTACTTATCTTTTGGTGAGCGACCAGTAAAGATGCCAGTGTTTACGCTAACAGCGCCAAGCTCTGTCACTGTGCCTTTTTCGTATCCTTCAAGTTCTGGTTTGGTTTCTTCAGCAAACAAAACCTCGTAAGACGGGTTATGTAGAATTTCAGTCGGCTCCAGAATGCCATAGCGAGATAAGTCGATAGTTGTTGTCATGTGTACTTCACCAAATGATTGTTCGCGCAATTACGCATAAGTTTAAAAACAGCGACGATGTATTTGGTAAGTTACAAAAAGCAGGTTTGACCGCGAATCCATAAGCGTGTCAAAGGGTTAACCCCATACGTATAGCTAAGTTCCGCCGGATGTTGAATATCCCATAAACAGAAGTTGGCTTGATACCCCACTTTTAACTCACCAACTTTGTCCAATCCAAGTGCCATAGCCGCATGCTTTGTTACTCCTAAAAGTGCCTCTTCTGGAGTAAGTTTAAAGTGCGTACACGCCATGTTCATCATTAACTTAAGTGAGCACAATGGCGAAGACCCTGGATTGTAGTCGCTACCTATTGCCATCGGAACGTTATATTCACGCAATAAATTAACCGGCGGTAGCTGTGTTTCAGACAAAGTATGAAAGGCACCTGGTAATAATACAGGAATGGTTACAGATTGGGATAGCCTTTTACAATCTTTTTTGGATAAATACTCTAAATGATCAGCTGACAGCCCATCTCGCTCAGCCACCAAAGCCGCGCCACCACTATCGCTCAGCTGTTCTGCATGGAGCTTAACAGGAAGCCCAAGTTTTTTTGCTGCATCAAACAATTTTGTCATTTGCTCACGACTAAAACCGATATTTTCACAAAATCCATCTACAGCGTCGGCCAAACCTAGCTGATGGACTTTCGGCAGAGTGTCGTTAATTAAATAATCTATGTAGCCCTCGGCATCACCCTTAAATTCTGGTGGGACAGCATGAGCCCCTAAAAAGGTGCGTCGGATGTCAATTGGCAATGACTGCTCAAGCGCAGTTGCGACTTCCAACATCTTGATTTCGGTTTGAGTATCTAAGCCATAACCAGATTTTATTTCTATGCAGGTTACACCCTCTTTCATTAAAGTAGTGGCTCGCTGCTTGGCTAATCGCAGTAGCTCTTCAAAGCTCGCTTCGCGGGTCGCTTTTACCGTGCTTAGGATGCCACCTCCTTGCTCCGCAATTTCTTTGTAACTCACGCCATTTAAGCGTTGTTCAAACTCCGCCGCCCGACTTCCGGCAAAAACCAAATGAGTATGACAGTCAATTAACCCCGGAGATAAAAACTGCCCTTGGCCATCAACGACATTTTTACACGGGTGAGTTGGTAATTCAGACGCCTTTCCTAACCATTGAATAACGCCATCTGTTACCGCAATTGCGGCGTCGGAAATCAAGCCATAAGGGGCTTCTACGACCGTGTCGGAAAGCGTAATAAGCTGAACGTTTTTGATAACAAGATCAAAGGCCTGGCAATTTTGAGCAGAATTTATCATTCATTAACCTTGACTAAATTAGCTAGTTTCAATTATTTTCTATACACAAGTTGTATATACATCTTTTCTCAGTGTGGCAGTCTTTTAGACAAATTTCAATTAAGGGTAGACCAGCATGGCCGCTAAATTTGAACAAATTAAAAAGTTTATTCTCAACAGTATCGAATCCGGAGAATGGCAAGAAAATGCTCTTATCCCTTCTGAAAATAAACTCGCTGAGCAGTTTGATGTCAGTCGAATGACCGCGCGTCGAGCAGTTGAAGAGCTCTCAGCTCAGGGAATTTTGGTCCGTACAAAAGGCTCAGGTACTTATGTCGCCTCTTTGAAGGGCCAAGGCTCAATGTTTGAGATCAAAGACATAGCCGATGAAATTAAAGGTCGTGGACACGACTATCACAATACGGTCATTGAATTAGAAAAAATCGAAGCCATCGCACCGATTGCCATCGCGTTAGATGTTGACATTGGTACGGAGGTGTTTCGTTCAGTCATTGTTCACTTTGACAATGACAAAGCGGTACAGGTAGAAGAGCGATTCATCAACCCTGAAATGGCGCCTGAATACTTACAACAAGACTTTTCAGAAGTCACACCTCATGAGTATTTATCCAAAGCCGCTCCCTTAACGGAAGCACGACACACGATTGAAGCTATATCACCAACTGAACAAGTTTGTGAGTGGTTACAAATGTACGACCCAGAACCATGTTTACAACTCATTAGACGAACATCCAGCAAGTCGGGTGTCGTGTGTTTTGCACGGATCATTTACCCAGGTTCGAGCTATCGCTTAGGTGGCCAACTTACTTTTAAAAAAGCACAGCACTAATAAAAGCGATCTAGCTAAAAGCGTTCGACGAAAAACATCAAAATAACAA
>NZ_CEYNSH010000008.1:58179-71573 GCF_982872775.1 Psychrosphaera sp.
CCCCGTTTAGATGAAACCAGAAACATCAAAGCCCCAACTGGCACAACATTTACCGCTAAATCTTGGCTAACAGAAGCAGCCAAGCGCATGCTAATGAACAATTTAGATAATGACGTCGCGGAACACCCACAAAACCTAGTCGTATATGGTGGTATTGGCCGTGCAGCAAGAGATTGGCCAAGCTTTGACAAGATTGTTGAAGTACTAGACAAACTAGAAGACAACCAGACTCTACTAGTACAGTCAGGTAAGCCGGTCGGTGTTTTTAATACTCACGAAAACGCACCTAGAGTACTCATTGCCAACTCAAATTTAGTTCCACATTGGGCCAACTGGGAGCACTTTAACGAGCTCGATAAAAAGGGCTTGATGATGTACGGCCAGATGACGGCCGGCTCTTGGATTTATATTGGTTCGCAAGGCATTGTGCAAGGTACTTACGAAACCTTTGTTGCGATGGCCAAACAACACTTTGGCGGCGATGCCAAAGGACGTTGGGTGCTAACCGGTGGACTTGGTGGCATGGGCGGTGCACAGCCTCTTGCGGCAACTATGGCGGGTTACGCTGCACTAGTCGTGGAATGTGACGAGTCTCGTATCGATTTTCGCCTTCGCACTGGATATGTAGATAAAAAAGCCACCAGTCTGGATGAAGCCCTTGAAATGATCAACGACGCCGTTGCCAACAAGGAAGCTATTTCAGTAGGACTGCTTGGCAACGCGGCTAATGTTTTTCCTGAGCTCGTCGCTCGCGGTGTAACCCCAGATGTAGTTACTGATCAGACATCTGCCCACGATCCGCTAAATGGTTACCTGCCAAAAGGCTGGACCATGGAACACGCCAAAGAAATGCGTGAGAAAGACGAAGCGGCTGTCGTTAAAGCCGCCAAGCAGTCAATGGCGTTGCAAGTTCAAGCCATGTTGACACTACAAGAGCGTGGTGCAGCGACAACCGACTACGGTAATAATATTCGACAGATGGCTTTTGAAGAAGGCGTCAAAAACGCCTTTGATTTTCCAGGGTTTGTACCTGCTTATGTTCGCCCTCTTTTCTGTGAAGGTATTGGGCCTTTCCGCTGGGTAGCTTTATCGGGTGATCCAGAAGACATTTACAAGACCGACGCGAAGGTGAAAGAGCTAATTCCAGATAACCCACACCTGCATAATTGGCTCGACATGGCACGCGAACGCATTCAATTCCAGGGACTGCCTGCTCGAATTTGTTGGATTGGCTTAAAAGACAGAGCCCGAATCGCTAAAGCCTTTAACGACATGGTGAAAAGTGGTGAGTTATCAGCACCAATCGTTATTGGTCGTGATCACCTAGATTCTGGCTCAGTCGCAAGCCCAAATCGTGAAACGGAAGCGATGTTAGATGGTTCTGACGCGGTGTCTGACTGGCCATTACTTAACGCTTTGCTCAATACTGCAGGCGGTGCCACTTGGGTTTCTTTACACCACGGTGGTGGTGTGGGTATGGGCTTTAGCCAGCATTCAGGTGTCGTTATTGTTGCCGACGGCACTGACGCTGCCGAAAAACGCCTCGCCAATGTGCTTTGGAATGACCCAGCGACAGGTGTGATGCGTCACGCCGACGCTGGATACGATATTGCGATCAACTGTGCCAAAGAACAAAACCTAGACTTGCCTTCAATAGACTATTCACAAGCAAGTAACAACGCTAAAAGTGCAACAAAACAGGCTAAAAAGGATTAATTCATGAGTCGTAATAATCAAACTGATAAACCTACTAATACTCATGAGTCGAGTGAAAACAACAAGCCTGTGTTTAAACTAACACTGACACCAGGCCAACTGACTCTTGACCAAATGCGTCGTATCTATGACTCGCCAACTCATCTAGAGCTCGATCCTTCTTGCATTAACGCAATAAATGAAAGTCAAAAAGCGGTACAACAAGTTATCGACGATGATCGTGTTGTATATGGCATCAATACGGGATTTGGCTTACTAGCTAACACCCGTATTTCTAAAGAAGAATTACAAATTCTACAAAGAAAAATTGTCCTGTCACACGCCGCAGGGACAGGTGAATTTTTATCTGAAGCCGTAACTCGCTTAATGATGGTGCTTAAAATCAACTCGTTAGCTCGAGGCTTTTCTGGCATTCGTCTTTCTGTCATCGAGGCTTTAATAAAAATGGTCAACGCAGGTGTGTACCCTTGTGTACCTGCCAAAGGCTCAGTCGGTGCTTCAGGCGATTTAGCACCACTGGCTCACCTAGTCTTACCATTATTAGGCGAAGGAAAAGTGTCCATTAACGGCCAAGTTTTCGATGCCGAAGTTGGATTGCAAAAATCAGGTATCGATGTCATTGCACTTGCACCTAAAGAGGGATTGGCGCTACTCAACGGTACTCAAACTTCTACGGCACTAGCATTAAAAGGTTACTTTTTAGCACAGGACTTGTTGGCATCTGCCATCGTCGTTGGTGCAACTAGCGTCGAAGCGGCACTGGGTTCACGCTCACCATTTGACGAACGTATTCATCTAGCCCGCGGTCAACAAGGTCAGATTGATATCGCTAGCGCATTTAGAATGGTATTGGGAGAACATTCTGAGATTGGTCAATCACACGTTAAATGTGAAAAGGTTCAAGACCCTTATTCATTAAGGTGTCAACCGCAAGTTCTTGGTGCCTGTCTGCAACAAGTTCGTCATGCAGGTGAGGTATTACAAACAGAAGCCAATGGTGTCACAGACAACCCGTTAGTGTTTTTAAACAAAGATGATGAAGGGCAATTTATTGGTGCGGATATTATTTCTGGTGGTAATTTCCATGCTGAGCCTGTCGCTATGGTCGCGGACAATTTAGCTATCGCTATTTCTGAAGTAGGTGCCCTATCCGAGCGCCGAATGGCGATGTTAATTGACTCGAACCTCAGCAAACTTCCGCCTTTCTTAGTAGACAATGGTGGCGTGAACTCTGGATTTATGATTGCTCAAGTGACTTCGGCAGCTTTGGCATCAGAAAACAAAACCTATGCTCACCCTGCCTCAGTTGATAGCTTGCCAACCAGTGCTAACCAAGAAGATCATGTGTCGATGGCCACCTTTGCCGCGCGAAGATTACAAGATATGGCAGACAATACATTCACCATTTTGGCCGTTGAATGGTTGGCAGCCTGCCAAGGTCTCGACTTTAGAGCGCCTTTAAAGTCTTCGCCAATGATTGAGGAAGCCAAACAACGATTGCGACAGCACGTTAGTTTTTATGATGAAGATAGATACTTCGCTCCTGATATTGAGGCGGCAAGTCGCTTGTTAAAGGATCGAGCATTAGCCACCTTATTACACGACTAAACTGTTTGCGCCATAATAGAAAGAAATCATAAAAAACCGGAACTTACGAGCCTAAAGGAATGACCTAACAAAATGTAAAAAGTTGTTACTTAATGCAATCTTACGTGATGTCGCATTGACTAAGTCGGTGCGACTCACTAGATTAGCATGTAACCATTTTATTCTACTTTTAGGTCGTTTTTGTTGCTAAATTTTAGGCTTTATTCAACTCATTTAAAAACGTTGCCCTTATTGTCGGTATTGGCTTTAAGTATTTTCCTCAGTGCTTGCTCGTCAACGCCTACTTGGATTAACAAAGCCAATTTAGACACCGAGACTCACTTTGTCTCAGTCGGAACGGCACAAAACCTTGAAGCCGCCCGCGCTAATGCTATTCAAAACCTTTCCAACCGACTCATCGTTAATGTATCAAGTAGCAGTTACAGTCAAATTGCCAAAGACACTAATGGCGCAACTGAGCAATCTTTTAGCTCTGTTGGGGTCAGTCAATCACAGGCCTTTAACTTTGTTGATATTAAAACAACCGCAAGTCATCAGGAAGATGGGCAATTTCACGCACAAATTAAAGTAAACAAAGACGCTTTTTTTAAACAAATCATTCAGTGGCTCGAGAATGAAATTCCTACAGGATTATTAACGACAGAACAAGCTATCGCCCAAGGGCTTAAGCTATGGCCAAAACAACAAAAGCTCGAGTCTTTTATAACGCTGTTAAGCCAATATCGTCCACAAGGACAACTTTACCAAGGCCGTCTATCGGCGTTTAATCATGAGTTTTATGACGCATTAGCCCAAACCAAAATTGATTTAATCGTTGCTGACATTCCTTCAATTGAGTCACTGGGAATAAAAAGCCGACTACAACAAGCTTTATCGGGCGTGACGAACAAAGCAGCAACCCACTCTATGATGACTGATGAGTCACTCTCAGAACAAATAAAAAAACGTATGGCATTGATTATCGTTGGTCCAAACCTAAAGGTTCACAAACAAGGTAACCTATTTGCGGTTAAGGTCAGTGGTGAAAGCGTAATTGAGGTAGACGGAAAGGTTCTTACCAAAGCGCCTGTTTTGGCAATTGGCACAAGCACGAGCCTCGCTGAAGCTAAGGCACAAGCTGTAGATATATTTGTGGAGCGACTTTTTGTTTTCTGATCAGCCCTTAAACGTTCACCAGCGTATTTTTGTTCAGCCGACGCAATTCGCTCTACGGGGGTTTTTCATGAGCCTGCGCGTCGTCGTGCAACTGAGACCCTACTTCACAATCATATGCCGTCTTTTATTAAGTGCCCTTGTTGCTGTTTGGCTGAGCGGATGTGCAATGCAACCAATGACGGGACCAAATGGGGAACACTACGTTGCTTTTAAAAACAAAAAACTGATCAGTAAAGAGCGAGCCAAGCTACTCAAAAGAGAAAAAAGAGCCTCAGTCATTCAAAGAGATATGAAAAAAGTTGGATTTAGTGTCCAACCTGTTTCGCCTGTTTTTGACAGTATTAATTACTCGGTATTGAGTATTTTTAGAAATCAATTTGAGCTTCTTGAAGAGTATCAAACTCTTGTAGATAACCATAAAGACGTCATGTCTTTTATCAACGCCAACGAAGGCAAATCTGCCAAGGAACTATTAGAGGAAGCCAAACGTCTCGACGAACAGTTAAAAAAGCAACATGACAGTGATGAAAAATACGTACCGATTGCTGAGAAAATGAAGCGATATCAAATGGCTACAGGGCGAATTTACATTGAGAATGGTCGCTTAGCTGCTGAGTTATTGGTTCAAGGCGTGAGGCTCGCTGCAGTATTGCAAAACAACTTAGAAGAAATCATTGGCATGGAAGGCTTTGCCATGTTGCTCAACGCCCATAAGGTGGCCGAACAAAGTCAATTAACCAAAGCTCGAATGCATATGAGCGCTGTCGCAAACGAATTTATAGATGATGAAAAGGCCGTGATAGATATCACCAAAGAAATCCAGAAGATCATCGACAATGAAATTTAATACAAGGAAATTATCATGATCCGCTTTACCTCTATTTTCGCTGTACTTGTTCTTGCAGGATGCGCAAGTAAACAAATCCAATACCCCGCTGAGCAAACTAATAATGCTAAGCCTCGAACACAAATGTCAAATATGCAAATAGCCAAAAGTGCATGGGATTTTGAGGACAAAGATATTCAAGTTCCGGCCAACTTTGACACTCAAGGATTGCAGCACTGTGATTCAGAAATGAGTCAGCTTTCGACTGACCAAGAGTTTGAACAAGCCTTTGCAGAGAACCTGGAAAAAGAAGCCTGTCCTTTGACCAAAAAAGCAATTCGTATTTATTTTGGTGAGAACAAGATCAATAGTAAAACCGAGTCTGAGCGTGCAGCCCTTGCCGAGCTTAACAACAAAAAACTTGGCTTAATGTTAGAAACCCAACTTGCCGGCGTGAATCGTTTTCGTATTGTTACCAATGACGATGACCTGGTTAATATGGAGCAACAAAAACAGTTACAAGAACAAGACGCTTCAACCGTTGCTAGCTTAAAGACAAACAATAAAGTTTTGCGTCCTGACTATGCAGTCAAAATCGATACTATCAAGTCTGCCGATCGTTTTTATGGCGAATATAACGGTGTCGCTCAATATTATGTCGAGATGACAACAAGCGTCATAGACCCTTACACCAAAG
The DNA here is from genome assembly GCF_982872775.1 of Psychrosphaera sp. Classification (NCBI taxonomy): domain Bacteria; kingdom Pseudomonadati; phylum Pseudomonadota; class Gammaproteobacteria; order Alteromonadales; family Pseudoalteromonadaceae; genus Psychrosphaera; species Psychrosphaera sp. The sequence continues at coordinate 64,182 of NZ_CEYNSH010000008.1, forward strand.
AAAAGCTGGCTTACCCAAACATAGGTAAAGTCCGAGTAAAAGCGACAGACATCAAAGCCAAAGAAGAACTTGTTTATACTGAAGTAAATGGAAAGTATTACACTGGATTTGACTACTCCGACGCAGAAAACGTTCAGGCAATGTTCAATTCAATGGCGTCTAAATCCTTTGATGTAATACTCGCTCGTCTACTCAAAGAAATGCCAGCTAGTGCCCAAGTTGTTGCCTTTAAAAATGGCCAAGCCACATTAGACAGAGGCCGTAACGCCGGTATTCTAAACAACGAAACCATGATTTTATTTCAATATGAACAAGGGTTTGTTGAGCCTATCGGAGTGGCTAATGTAAAGCCGTCAAGCAGCAGTAGCATCGCGCAAATTGTTAAGTGGAAAAACAGTAAAGTAGCCGACAATATAAAAGACGCATCAGATGGTGAAATCTATCGCACACCATTAAACAAACGAGTGTTTGCGGTTTCGGTAGGTATACCAGCGGACTACGTTAACAACCGACTCTAATGGGTCAGTTTACTTAATACCACAAATAAGAACATGAATTGCCCAATCAACCTGGAAAAATAAAAATGCGAATACTACCGACTCCGACATCTATTAACGCACTCGTTTTATTATTTTCAGTTGGTTGGGTTATGAGTCCAAACGCACAAGCCGCTTTAGAGAAAAGCGATAAAAGCGCCGATTATAACGCTACGAATAACTCATCTAGCCAGCATGATGTAAGCGTTTCATTTGATCCTCGAGCACGCCTCGCCAAAATAAATGTGCGTACTTGTTACAACGGCTCTGGAGCCAAAACAAAAGTAAGAAAACTGACGCCTTTCATCGTAACTGCGCACCTACAAAACCAGTACAATGATCTAACAGGTCGATTAGCCAAAACCTTTAAACTCAGTGACAGCCAAGTTGAACGTCAACTTTTGGTGTTAGGTATCAAAGCACAATCGGCTCAATATACACATCAATTTGATCAAATCGGCAACGAGACCTGTACACATGCAACGACGGTCATTAATGACGTAGGTAAGCCACTTAGTGATATGGCTTTGACGAACCTAATACCGTTTAAAGCAAAGTCTACCCTTTACTACTATGGTACTCAGGCACAAGCACAGAGCCGTATAAAACAATTTATACTTGAAAAAGAATATTCTTATTCTGAAGATCTAGTAGAGCAAGCCAGTAAAACGATTTATGACTCCGGCAAACGCCAATACATTGTTTTTGATTCTGCTCACTACAAAGAGTTATTAGAACAAATAAAGAAGTCGGTTCATCTAAGAGTAACGTCTTCTGAGTCAAGAGATGCCCTTGTTTACCAACAAGTGTTATCAGGGTATTTGACTCAATACGGCTTTGGCATTGAGTCAAATACCCAAAATGCCTATTGGCTGTTGGACTTTAATGTATCAAGCAACCAGTCAAGTAATGGCCAAACCTTTATAAGCCTACAAGTTAATGCCACACCTAAAGAGCAGTCCAATCAGTCTTTAATATTCAAAAATGAACCGAGTGCCATTGCCGTTAATGGTAATGATAAAGCCTCTATATCAAAAGCGGTTGAAGTGCACCTTGAGTTAATGAGGCTCGCTCAAAAGTTAAGTTCGACGCCTTAACATCATTCCAAACAGCGGTGCAGCAAAGAGTAAAAGCCCAGTTGGCTCGGACACTCCTACAATACCACCAGCGTTAGGGTCAGTTACAGGGGGCTGACCAAACCCAGGCGGTGAGGTAATTGGCGATGTTTGTCCTACTTCACCTTGAATGATCAAATCACTCAAAGCAAACGTCTCTGTTCCGCCATCAGCTTTGGCATACAAACTCAGCGTAAGCTCACTACCTTGGCCTACTATGCCACTTGTGTATTCACTGAACACATTGGTTAAATTAAAAGTAAAATCACTATCTGAGGCTTTGATGCCAAGTGGATCATTAAGTGTTCTTTGACTGCCGTCTGCCATCGTATAGTTTTGAACAAGCGCTGTTTGAGCTGATATATCAAATAATGTTTCCATGTGATCGGGGTGGAAAGAAGCCACCATGTAGAATCGGTCACTCGATTCGAAATCCCCCATCGCTGCGAATTTAGCAGAAACACTTAGATTGCTGACCCCCTCTGTATCAAATTTCCACTGAGCCATAGAAAGTGCGTCCGGATTACTATTATTAACTGAATCCACCACGCCAAATGCTTGAAAGTCTTGCTCAAAGAGTAGACCCTGATTGTCGAGTCGACCATCGGCAGTTAAATCAATTAACCCACTCGGTAGTTCATTAAGATTGTTACGATCAAACGTATATTTTTGAAATCCATCGTCGCGACTACTGAAAGAGTCTTTATATGGGTTGTTATATTCAAGCACATTAAACGAACGTTCGGCAGATGTATTACTGAGGTCATACGCAATGATATCAGCAGTAGCGATGGATGAGGTTGAGAGCAACAACATCCCAGTCATGGAATGTAAAACCTTGAGCCTAGTCCGATTTAGATTGAGGTTGAGTTCGGGTTGGTCTGCCATATATATATCCTAGTGTTAAAACAATAATTTGATTGGTTATTCAACACTAGTTAATACACTTGATATCGCCTACTGACCTTTACTCAAGCTATACCTAAATCTGTCCCTATAAGTTTAACTCCTGAATTTTGCGACTGATGGTATTGCGCCCCCACCCGATTCGCTTTGCAGCTTGCTGACGATGACCATTACTATGTCTGAGCGCTACATTTATAAGCGTTTTTTCAAACTCTGCTTGAGCCTGCTTGATTATGCCTGATTTTCCTTGGCTCAACTCATCATCCAACCAGCGCTCAAACAGTTCGGTCCATTCACCCGTGTCTTGAGATCCAGAGCTTGAAACAACGAGCCTTTCACTTTGACCCGATAGCATTTCAGGTGGTAAGTCATCAAACAAAATCTCTTTACCACTGGCCATGACAGTTAACCATCGGCAGGTATTTTCAAGCTGTCTGACATTGCCAGGCCAGCTATAGCCTTTTAGGAAGTCGAGTGCAGGTTTACTAATCGTTTTGGCATCTACCCCCAACTCTTTAGCCGCTTGAAATAAAAAGTGATGACATAACTTGGGGATGTCTTCTTCACGTTCTTTTAATGCGGGAATATGAATACGAATCACATTTAGACGGTGGAATAAGTCTTCTCTAAACTTGTGTTCGGCGACCAGCTGTTCCAAGTTTTGGTGCGTTGCAGCAACGATACGAACGTCCACCGAAATAGGCTCATGACCACCTACTCGATAAAACTGACCGTCGGCAAGCACACGTAAAAGTCTTGTTTGAACGTCCAGTGGCATATCGCCAATTTCATCCAAAAATAACGTGCCACCATCAGCTTGCTCAAATCGGCCCTTTTTGGTGCTTGCTGCACCTGTAAAAGCCCCTTTTTCATGACCAAACAACTCAGATTCGATTAAGTCCTTTGGAATCGCAGCCATATTTAAGGCAACAAACAATTCTTTTGCTCGCGGACTGTGTTTATGTAGTGCATGTGCAACTAATTCTTTACCTGTCCCTGACTGACCGTTGATAAGTACACTGACACTTGAACGAGACAGCCGACCAATGGCTCGAAACACCTCTTGCATTGCAGGTGCTTCACCGATGATTTCTGAAACCGTCTCTTCTACTTTTGGCGACTTCTTTGCCGCTCGCTTTTTTCCATGTTCGACAGCGCGCTTAGCTAGGCTCACCGCTTCATCGATATCAAATGGTTTTGGTAAGTATTCAAATGCACCTTGTTGAAAAGCATTTACAGCCGAATCTAAATCAGAGTGAGCGGTCATGATAATGACAGGTAAATCAGGATAATGACTTTGAATTTCCGCTAACAAAGCCATTCCGTCCATATTTGGCATTCTGATATCGGAAATAATTGCTTCGGGCTGATCGTATTCCAATCGTTGTAAGATTAAGTCTGCCGATGCAAATGATTCCACTTCAAACCCATCAGCCTGCAAGGCTTTTTCTAATACCCAACGAATTGAGTTGTCGTCATCCACTACCCATACTCTATTCATATTTGTTCCTAACTTGCCTCTACCACTGGTAGGTAAATAATAAATTCCGTTTGACCCGGCCAACTTTCGAGCTCAATCTGACCTTGATGCTGATCGATTAAGGTTTGAGAAATTGACAGGCCAAGTCCGTTTCCGTCTGACTTATTAGTAATCATTGGATAAAACAAGGTGTCTTTCATTTCCTCGCTTACACCTGGACCATTGTCTATCACGCTGATTTTCAGAACCTTCTTAAAGCGGGTACCGTGTAATACTTTTGCACCTTCAAAACGCGTTCTAATAATCACTTTAGGTATTTGATTTACCTCAGCTGCCTCATCATGACCTGCAGGTTGCGTTTTGAAATCTCTTAATGCCTGAACCGCATTTTGCATAATGTTTAATACGGCTTGCTCAATTTGATTTGGATCTAACACCGTAATTGGCAAACTTGGATCGTAGTCACGTTCGATTTCTAAGTCGCTAGGAGCTTGCACTTTAATTAGTGCATACACACGCTCTAGAACACTGTGAATATTGGTCGCTTCACGTTTTGGCGGTGTATTTGGCCCAAGTAGTCGATCCACCAAATCGCGAAGGCGGTCTGACTGCTCAATAATCATTTGGGTAAACTCTTTTAACTCTTCGCTTGGTAAAGAGCGTGAAAGTAATTGTGCCGCTCCTCTGATACCACCTAACGGGTTTTTGATTTCATGGGCTAGGCCGCGAATTAAGTGACGAGATGCACTAATATGGTGCTTTTGAGTATTTTCTTGATTGAGCTTACGCAAACTGTCATTCGTTCTAATTTGCAATAAACAAACAGGCTCTTCATTCAACATAGCTAAGTCGGCATTGACTTCTGTTATTGCGTGACGGCCGTCAATGAAAACCCACTCGACTTCGTGATCAGAGAAAGGCTGCTCGGTTTGCCATAACTGTTCAAGCAAGTGCACTGGGAACGTATGGTGTACCGGACAGGACAACAAAGGTTGTTCGATAAGTTTTTTACGGCCGAGGCCAAACAACATGACGGCATGTTGATTGGCGAACATGACTCTGCCCTGCTGGTCGATCAAAATCACCGCAAGTGAGAGTTGTTCAAGTATTTGTTCACTGACCGACGCACGTGTCGAATTCTTTGCCATCTAACCCTCGCACCATATTGGTGCAAAATAAAATAAGTGTAAGCCAAAACCGTGTTTGGCTCAAAGAATTCGCACCAATTTGGTTAGTTTACCGAGCCACGGTGAAGGAAAAAGGTTACTGGTTCACTTACTGCAATTACCTTGCCTGAACTGTTCCAGACTTCTAATTGCACTTTGTGGGCACCGCGATCGACATTGCGAAGAATAAAAACAGCTGACTTTTGTGGACCTTTGACCTTTTTATCATCCAGTTTAAGGACGACACTAAGACCGCGTTTAAATGCAGGTTTAATTGCCCCTGAAATATATACTGAGCCACTGTTGTCGCGGATAGTTTCTTCTTGGGTGGGTTTTAGAATCGATACCGTTAACTTCTCATCTTTCGCAGAAGTTGCCTTGTTTTCAAGAATGTCAGTGTCGACTGATTTGACTATATTTGGGGTTGAGTTTACATCCACTGTATCCGATTTCACGTCAGGCTGGGGCGAGTCAGAAAAGACCAACACACCTTCTGCGTTACGCCAAACGTAAATTTTTTTCTTTGTTGCTTCGGCGATTGGTACAAGTAATAAGCCAATCAACACTAGCAATACGAACTTCCTCATGTTCTCTCAATTCACTCTAGTAAATGATAGGTGCTAATTTAACCAATTTTGATTAATTACACCAGAAAAAAAAAGCCCGCTATATAAAGCGGGCTTTGCTACATACCTTTACATTATAGGCTGTAATACATTTCAAACTCAACCGGGTGAGTCGTCATATTTAACTTTTCAACTTCTTCACGCTTAAGACCAATGTAGGCATCAATCATATCATCTGTCATAACGCCACCAGCCGTTAAGAATGCACGGTCTTCATCAAGAGCGTTTAATGCTTCTTCTAAAGAAGAGGCAACTTGAGGAATCGCTGCTGCTTCTTCTGCAGGTAAGTCATATAAGTCTTTGTCCATCGCATCGCCAGGGTGGATCTTGTTTTTGATACCGTCAAGACCAGCCATTAACATCGCTGTGAATGCTAAGTATGGGTTACCTGTTGGGTCAGGGAAACGTACTTCGATACGACGCGCTTTTGGTGAAGGAACCACTGGGATACGGATAGAAGCAGAACGGTTACGTGCTGAGTAAGCAAGCATAACTGGTGCTTCAAATCCTGGTACCAAACGCTTGTAAGAGTTAGTCGATGCGTTTGTAAACGCGTTAATTGCTTTAGCGTGCTTGATGATACCACCAATGTAGTAAAGCGCTGTTTCAGAAAGACCGCCGTACTTGTCACCAGCGAATAGGTTTTCACCGTCTTTTTGAAGTGATTGGTGTACGTGCATTCCAGAACCGTTATCGCCAACAACAGGCTTAGGCATAAATGTCGCTGTTTTACCGTATGCGTGAGCCATGTTGTGAACAACGTACTTGTAGATTTGTACTTCGTCGGCTTTCTTAACTAACGTGTTGTAAAGCGCTGCAATTTCGTTTTGACCAGCAGTTGCTACTTCATGGTGATGCGCTTCAATTGTTAAGCCCATCTCTTCCATGACTAAACACGTCGCTGAACGCCAATCATGTGATGAGTCAACCGGTGGTACTGGGAAGTAACCGCCTTTTACAGAAGGGCGGTGACCCGTATTACCGTCTTCGTAATGCTTGTCTGAGTTCCAAGCTGATTCTGACGCATCTAGCTTGTACATAGAACCGCTCATATCGGTCTTGAATTTCACATCGTCAAATACGAAGAACTCTGGCTCTGGACCAACAAATACTTCATCTGCGATACCTTCAGCACGCATGTATTCTTCTGCACGACGTGCAACAGAACGTGGGTCACGCTCGTAACCTTGCATTGTAGAAGGCTCTACGATGTCACAACGAACGTTTAGCGTTGTTTCTTCTGTGAATGGGTCTAGTACTACTGATTCTGCGTCTGGTAATAAAACCATGTCAGATTCGTTGATTCCTTTCCAACCAGCAATTGAAGAGCCGTCGAACATTTTGCCATCTTCAAAGAAGTCTTCATCAATTTGATGAGCTGGGATGGTTACGTGTTGTTCTTTACCTTTAGTATCCGTGAATCGTAGGTCAATAAACTTAACTTCGTTCTCTTTAATTAGGTCTAACACTGCTTGAGACATGCTTTTCTCCAGATGAATGTATTGTCTTTATTTTTACCAAACTTGTCCGTTGGCTTTGGTTTGTGTGCAATAGAGCGAGATA
>NZ_CEYNSH010000008.1:71673-79763 GCF_982872775.1 Psychrosphaera sp.
CAAAAGCGCACACAAATTTACGGTTTTAGTGTAGTGCAGAAATTTGTTCTTGATGAGCGAAACTCAATATTATTTGTCTTCGATCCAATCTAGCTGGCCGATAAGTTTACGGCGCTTATTGATGAGGTTTTCGATAAGTGGTGTCATGATCAACTCTAATGCAAGGCCCATTTTACCGCCAGGCACGACAATGGTATTGATTCGCGACATGAATGAACCATCAATCATTTGTAACAAGAACGGAAAATCCACCCGCTCGTTATCTCTAAAGCGAATAACCACAAAACTTTCATCTAACGTTGGAATGTCTTTGGCACTGAATGGATTGGAGGTATCGACCGTTGGGACACGTTGAAAGTTGATATGAGTTCGAGAGAATTGCGGCGTAATGTGCGTAATGTAGTCATCCATACTACGAACTATCGAACTCATTACCGCCTCGCGGGAGTGTCCGCGTTGATTCGTATCGCGGATTATTTTTTGAATCCACTCTAAGTTGACAATTGGTACCATGCCTATCAACAAGTCGACATGTTGTGCGACATTGTGCTCATCAGTAACTGCTCCACCATGAAGGCCTTCATAGAATAAACAGTCAGTATTGGGACGCAACTCTTGCCATGGTGTAAAAGTACCCGGCATTTGGTTGTAAGGGACCGCTTCGTCAAAAGAATGAAGATACTTTCGAACGTTACCAGTTCCTGTTTCAGAATAGCTTTTAAACAGCTTTTCCAGCGCACCAAAGTCGTTGGCTTCTGAACCAAAATAAGAGATGTGACGGCCCTGCTCCTGTGCTTTACGAATTTCTACGTCCATTTCAGCTCGAGCATAACGATGAAAGCTATCACCTTCGATGAGTGCCGCATCTACCTCTAAATTTCTAAAGATATGTGTAATTGCATTTGTTGTTGTTGTCGTTCCGGCACCAGACGAACCCGTTACCGCAATTATTGGATGTTTAACTGACATAGAATTTATCTTTAGTTTTATTGAAGGTTTGTTATAAAGTGAATAACGTTTAGCGTCAAGTTTTGGACTATAAGTCCACGATTTTAAAATAAGAAAAACAAGCTAAGGAAATGATTTAATGTCTGTTTGTACCTCTACTAACACCAAAACAAAGAGTTCTCGACTCACTGTGTTGTCTATTTTAGCAACCGCAATAATTGGCGCGAGTTACTCATTTTCAGCCTTAGCTAGCTCAGACATTTTACTGTACAACATAAATGAACAAGGCCAGGTATTAAAAGACAGTAAAATTAAAGTCACTGACCGACCAGGTTATGACAACCAGCCGTTTTTTAGTCGTGACTCAAAAGGCTTGTTTTATACCCAAATGTCTAAGGTCATGGGTCAGGACCAAACGGATATCGTTTACTATGATTTTGCCAATGGCAGTCACACCAACTTAACGCGAACCGTCCAAACCAGTGAGTATTCACCTACAGAAATTCCAAATTCGGATCGGTTATCGGTTATAAAAGTAGAAACCGATGGCACTCAACGACTGTGGACTATTAATAAAAAAACCGGCCAACAAGCATTATTGAATAGGCATATAAAGCCGGTTGGCTACCATGCTTGGGGCAAAAGCGGTGAGATCGCTATGTTTGTTCTTGGCGAGCCAATGACCCTACAAATTATTGATTCTGCCAATGCTAAAAAAGCAAAAAAATTAGCTGATGATATCGGCCCGAGTATTCGCTACTCTCAGGATTTGGATTTGTTCACCTACACGGTAAACACAGACCAAGGTCACCAATTAAGAACTTACCGCCACAACTCTAATGAAAAGGCCTCAACCCAAGAGTCATTTATCCATCTTCCAAAAGGTTCGCAGTATTACACCTTATTTGACGACACTACCGTGATCACGGCCGATGGCTCAGAGTTAGTGATTTGGTCGATAAAAGGCGCACAGGCTTGGCAACCTCTGGTCGACTTAAGTGATGATTGCCCGACTTCGATTAGCCGAATCGCCGTCTCTCAAGATGCTCGTCAACTCGCGGTTGTATGTAATGAACCGGCTAAATAAGTCAGTCCAACAGACCTAATTAAAAGGAACGACTATGTTTGAATTATCTATTGTTATTTACACATTAATTTACGCGGCGCTACTTCCCTATTTAGCTAAAGTGCCGCTCGCCTACGCAATGTATAAACAGGGAAATAAATATCGTCCGGGGTATGACAATCAACAACCCAGAGACCAACAGCGTCAGCTCAAAGGCTTTGGCGCTCGTTGCTTAGCCGCTCACGAAAACGCTTTTGAAGCACTGATTGTTTATGCGTGCTCGGTTCTATTGGTTATCGCTACAGATAACGTTGACAGACATATAATGGTGTTAGCTCTTGGCTTTGTGATCTTTAGAACGTTATACACGGTATTTTACTGGCTAAACTGGGACAAACTGCGCAGTACCGTGTGGTTTCTCGGGATTGCATCTTGCTTTGCAATGATGATAAATTGCCTGCCCTCTTAAAATTAGCTTAAGGAAGTTATGAAGTACCAACGTTCAATTTTAACCTCAACATTATTCTCCACAACGCTCGCTTCTTCCCTATTATTTTCTGCTCAAAGTGCCGCTATTGACGAAACAGAGTCTCTAAGACAACGTTCACAAGACAAGCCTAGCTTCACAGCTTTATCGTTTGATTTATCAGGAAAAAGCGGAAATTCAGATACTGAAAACTTTGCCTTTGGTATTTATCACTCAGAGCGCCAAGACAAACACTTTGGTTTTGTAATGGCGAGTCGTGAATACGCCAAAAGTAACGAAGTCAAAAGTGCCGACAGCTCATTTTTACACGGCCGCTATAACTACTATTTTGAAGAGAACCAAGCGGTTGAAGTTTTCGCTCAGGTTAATACGGACGAGTTTAAGTCACTTGAATCTAGACGACTAGTCGGTTTAGCGTATCGCAAAGAGATCTCTGCCAAAAACACTTTGGGTATCGGTGCGTTTGAAGAGTGGGAAGAATATGATGTGGACGGTCAAGAACTGGACTTCCAGCAAACACGTTTGAGTTTGTATTGGGTAGCGACTTTACCTATCTCTGAAAATGCTGAATTCTCAAATACACTTTATTACCAACCAGACGTAACTGAGTTTGCTGATTGGCGCGCCTATAACCGCTTATCAGTAAAATCAAAATTGACCGACAAGCTGTCGCTAAAATTTGGTTTGTTGGTAGAGCATGATAGCCGACCGGTTTTGGATGTTGAAGAAACCGATGTCAGCTATCAAGCTGGATTTACTTACGAGTTCTAATCGAACGATTAAGACTCGCGAGCAATGGCGCGGTAAGCAATATCCGTTCGGAATTCGACACCTTGCCATTTTATTTGCTCAACAAGTTCATAAGCGGCTTGTTGGGCTTCAGTTACCGAGCTCCCCATTGCTGTTGCACACAGAACTCGACCGCCGTTTGTCGTAACCTTGCCATCAACCTCTTTTGTGCCGGCATGGAACGTTTTTGTGTTATCTGTAGCGACAGGAATACCAGTGATAACATCGCCTTTGTTGTAGCTACCAGGATAACCACCTGCCGCTAATACGACGCCAACCGCTGGACGAGGGTCGAATTCAATCGTAGCCTTGTCTAACGCACCCGCCAATGCTGCAAAACATAAATCCACCAAATCAGACTGCATACGCATCATGATTGGTTGAGTTTCTGGGTCGCCAAATCGGCAATTGTATTCGATAACTTTTGGTGTGCCGTCTTCTGCAATCATTAAACCTGCGTACAGGAAACCTTTGTAAGGATGACCTTCTTTAGCCATACCTTCTACCGTCGGGTAAATTACTTCATTCATGATGCGATTATGGATATCCGGTGTAACCACAGGAGCGGGCGAATACGCACCCATGCCACCCGTGTTTGGACCTTTGTCGCCGTTGTATGCACGTTTGTGATCTTGGCTAGTCGCCATAGGTAAAACATTTGTGCCATCGACCATAACAATAAAGCTGGCTTCTTCACCTGTTAAGAACTCTTCAATAACGACTCGTGAGCCCGCTTCACCAAACGCGTTACCGGCCAACATATCTTTAATCGCCGCTTCCGCTTCTTCAAGAGTCATAGCAACAATAACGCCCTTACCTGCTGCCAAACCATCGGCTTTGATAACGATTGGTGCACCTTGCTCACGAACGTATGCAATGGCTGGATCAATTTCTGTAAAGTTTTGGTAGGCTGCCGTTGGAATTTGATGACGAGCTAAAAAGTCTTTAGTGAATGCTTTTGAACCTTCGAGTTGAGCCGCTGCTTGAGATGGGCCAAAAACTTTTAGTCCTGCCGCTTCAAATTTATCGACCACACCAAGTACCAATGGGGCTTCAGGTCCAACAATCGTCAAATCGACATGTTCTTGTTTGGCAAAATCGAGTAACGCGTCTACGTCTTCAGCTCCGATTGCAACATTAGTGAGTTTGTTTTCCGAGCTAGTACCTGCATTGCCAGGAGCAACAAATACTGTTTGAACCATTTCATTTTGAGCCGCTTTCCATGCCAATGCATGTTCGCGACCACCACCACCGATAACCAAGATTTTCATCGCAATTTCCACTAATTAGAGGTCGTTAAAAATTGCGCGGCAGTATAACACGACGGTTTTATATTTCATTGACGAATTTTTAATCTATTCTCTAAATGACTTCGTATTAATTTTTAAGTTGTATTAAACCAATCACAACAATAAGCAATTCCTTTGGGGGACAGTCTATGAAACACCGATTATCACACCTGAACTTTAATGACATCGAGATTCCAGAATTGAACATCCATTCGTTTGAAATGGGCGATTATTTGTTGGAGGTAGACTACAACGACCACAAAGGTTACGTGTTTGATGATAATGACAACATCGTCAAGTTCAAAAACGTCACTCAAGTTAAAGAAGCGCTAAATGAGTGCCGAGTGAAATCTGCGTTTTTGGTTCACCAGTCAGCTTACGACGAGATGTGCGGAGCGGCGGACAAAGGCGAAAACGAACTTAAAGTAGAGATCAATTTCAATCACTAGTGGTCTCTATGTTTGACTAACCACTATCTTTGACTGACCACAATGATAAAAAAGCGGTTTATGTTGTAGTCAGGTATTTCATTGTGGATTACAAATCGGCAGTACCAAAACAAATCCTGAAAGGCCAAGCCAAAAAGTGGAAATGGTTAGACTTTGGTTAAGTCTAAAGGAGCACTAAAAAAAGCTGACCTAGGTCAGCTTTTTCTTTGAGTATTGTATATCTAGAAACACTTAGTTTTTAACAAACTTAAGGGTCATACGGTCACTTTCACCAATTGCTAGATACTTTTCACGATCTTCTTTATCTAAAGCTAAGCGCGGTGGTAACGTCCAAACGCCACGAGGGTGATCAGCCGTGTCTTTTGGATTAGCATTGATGTCAGACTTAGCTTGCAGAGTAAAGCCTGCTTTCTCTGCTGCAGCAATGACATAGGACTCTTTCATGTAACCAGAGCGCTTGTTTTCTGCTTGGTCGCGACTCTCTGGTAATCGGTGCTCGACAACACCTAGAACACCACCAGGTTTTAACGCTTTTGCAAACGCCTGAAATGCTTGCTCAACACCTTCATCACCGTCAGCCATGTACCAGTTGTGAACGTTTCTGAACGTCAACACCATGTCTGCAGAGCCAGCAGGTGCAATGTCATGCGCTTTTATATGATGGAATTCAGTGATTTCTAAACCTTTGTATAAAGGATTTGTCTCTGCTTTTTTCTTAAAGCTTTCTAAAGAACGTTGATAATAACCCGGAGCACCTTCATACATATGAAAATGAGCCGCGTAGAACTTGCCTTCATCTTTCACAATTGGGTTTAGAATTGATGTATACCAACCACCGCCTGGTAAAATCTCAACTACCGTCATATCTGGCTTGATGCCAAAAAATTCAAGCGTCTGTTGAGGATGACGATACAAATCACGCACAGCTGCCTCACCACGAAGAGGGTTATTCACCGCCTTTTCAACCGCTTCTTTTGACGCAGAAACGAGTACGTTACCATCTTCTGAAAACGTTTTATTGTCTTTGACATAACTGCCCGTACAGGCTGTAGCGAGTCCAGCAAGTGCTACCAATACTAATTTTTTTGTCGTTGATTTTAATAACATTCTTTCTTCCTTAAGTTGAAGTACACTTTGAGTGTAATCAAACAATGGCTACTCTTCAACCAACTGTTCAACTCGCCAAAATGCACCTTCTTGGCCTTCTTTATTACCTAGAGTTTGTGTTAAAAACGGCAACACTTTTTCAAACTCAGCCTTTAGTGTATACGGTGGATTTATCACAATCATACCGCTACCCGTCATGCCTTTTTCGTCCGAGTCTGCCATTACATTTAATTCAAACAACTGGATGTTTCGAATACCTGACCGTTTGAGTTGCGATTCAATTTCATCGATACGTGTACGCTCGACGACAGGATACCAGATCATACAAACGGCTGAATTAAATCGATTTGTTATCTCGGTTACATAATCAACTACGCGATGATAATCTTCCTTTAACTCATATGGCGGATCAATAATCACTACACCACGTTTACTCGGTGGTGGAAATAAGCCCACAGACTCCTTAAAGCCATCGCCTTTTATTACTTTTCGGTAACGGTTAGTTCGGACAAATTCACGGAGTAATTCAAAATCGGTAGGGTGTAGCTCATGAAAGAATGCTTTTCCCTCTAACGGAAGGCTATCCAATGCAAACCATGGAGAGCCCGGATAAACCGCTAAGTCGGTATGGTCGGACTCACTATTAAATCGACGGACCGCAGCAACATAATCGGCGATAGGCTCAGGTAGCTCTGCCGAATTCATATTCCAAAGCGGTCCAATACCTGTTTCAAACTCTTTATTTTTCTGGCTAAAGTCATTACTTAACGTATAAGCACCAGCGCCGGCATGCGTATCTACAATAGAAAATGGCTTTGATTTTTTGCCCATGTACTTCAACACATATTGATATAGAGCGTGTTTTAACACATCCGCGTGATTTCCGGCGTGAAAGCCATGACGATAACTCAGCATGAGAGACCTTTGGGTAAGTAAATAAAAATGTATTTTAACAGCTTTTGTGTAACACGCATTCCTAAACGGCTTGAATTACACTAAAATTGCGGGTTTTACCGTTAGACAAAACTAAGTTGAGAATATTATGGCGTGGGTACAGATTCGATTTGCGGTCGCAGCAGAGCATGTTGATGAAATCAGTGACTTTTTGATGGAGATAGGTTCTCAGTCAGTAACATTTACCGCAGGCAGCGAAAAAGAAGCCATTTTTGAATTGTTCCCAGGCGACGTGAAATATTGGTCACATTCTACTTGTGTCGCGCTATTTGATGCGGCAGAAGATTTGGGCATGGTTGTCGCGCAAATGTCAGCAAATCCAATCATTGGCGAAAACTTCCCTCATAAAATAGAGCAAGTGGAAGACAAAGACTGGGAACGCGAATGGATGGATAACTTCCACCCAATCCAGTTTGGTGAACGTTTGTGGATTTGCCCAAGCTGGCGTGATATTCCTGACCCAACGGCTTGTAACGTAATTCTAGATCCTGGTTTAGCATTTGGTACTGGTACTCACGCGACGACCGCACTCTGCCTTAAATGGCTTGAAAGTATGGACTTAAGTGACAAAACCGTTTTGGACTTTGGCTGTGGAAGTGGCATTTTGGCAATCGCCGCACTAAAGCTAGGTGCCAAACGAGCTATTGGTATTGATATCGACCCTAAAGCCATTACCGCCAGTATGGAAAACGCTGAACGCAACGGCGTTGCGGATCAGATTGAGTTGTACCTGCCAGAGGATGCACCACAGTTTGATACGGATGTCATTGTTGCAAACATTCTAGCTGGGCCACTTAAAGAGCTGAAAGAAATCATCTGCGGATACGGCCATAAAGGAACGTTATTAGCGCTTTCTGGCATCCTAGCAGAACAAGCCGATGACGTGAGTGATGCTTATCAAGAGCTGGCAGTCCTAAATCCCGCAACTCAAGAAGATGAGTGGGTAAGAATTGACGGAACGATAAAATAGGTCGCTGACGACTCTCAGGCTCAAAACTTAT
>NZ_CEYNSH010000008.1:79863-91025 GCF_982872775.1 Psychrosphaera sp.
AAAGCTAATTGCGTTAGCGTCTTTAACTCTTGTTTGCATTCCATCAAAGCTCTCTACTTCATTGGACGAATAAGCTAAGCCTACCGACCAGTTTTCATTTATGAAGTGTTGTGCGCTAAGTATTGAAGAGGTCACGTCAACTTCAGTATTTCGCATAACTCTAACTGACACAGAAGTGCGTTGGTTGAAGTAATGTGTTCCGTCGACCCCAACAATTGGTTTACTGTCTTCGTAATCACTAACAAATACACCTAAAGCTAAATATCGTTCTTCCCCCAGATGACTAAAATATTTTGTCGATGCTGAAACTCTATCAAAGCTACTATCGACATCGACTGTCACACCCAAATAATCTTTCCCTTGTATGGCATGCGTGTATTGTAAGCCTAAGCTCGTGTCATTATCTGAAAATGACTCCGAATTACCGTAAGGAGACTTATAGTCGGCGTCATATCTAGTGTGTTCGATATTAACGAGTAAATTAGGTTGTACTAAATAGCCTAAAGTAATACTCGCTGTCGACCCATCTACAAAATCACTATCGGTCGTTGAATAAGAGCCACCTAACTGCCATTGATTGTGGAACATTTCACCGCCAAAACCAAAATTCGAATCAGAGTGGTTGGTGTAGCTACCAAAGACATTATTAGTCGTATTAATGTAATCGAACTCGTTTAATGGCCCTAATGTGTTTTTCTTTTTAAGATAGTAAATCGTACTTATTGCTGTCGAATTATCAGTAGAACGTTGTTCATCAAAATTGGCGTGAGTCAATTTAGTAATTGATTGATATTCGTTAGCAAACACTGAAGTCGACGCCAACAATAATAACAGTGGTGAAATTCGCATAAAGTTTCCTTTTAAATAGACATTGTCATAGAACTAATAAGAGAAAACCGCTTTATAAATAACTCTTGTTGTTCAACACCATGACGTGTTGTTCTAGTTATAACAAACGAGTCGATAAACTGATGTTATGAAATGTAATTTTTTGTAAAACTTAAAAGTACTTAGATATTTTTTAACTTTTTTCGATTGCAATAAAAAAGGCCAGCAATCGCTGACCTTTCATTCTGAGACTCATTAAATAAAGCCTCTACATTGATTATTGCTAATGGTATTAAAGCTTAAATACCACTTTTGCGTAACCAAATCGGCCTTGGCCTGTATGTGTGGAGTTAACAAAGCCCATGAAGTCATGATGACTGAATGGCGGTTCTTCGTTAAACAAGTTAGTTACACCTAAAGTAAACGTTGTGTTGTCGTCAACTAAGTAGCTAAACGTTACGTCGACTGTGGTCATTGCATCGATAGTTTTGTCACCAAAACCAGCGTCTGCACTTCCCGCGAACTCGCCAATGTAGTTAACCGCTAAGCTAGCGTTCATGTCTTCAACCGCCCATGAAGAGTTAAATGTCCAACGTACTTCTGGTTGTTCAAAGTCACCTTCTACCGCGTTAACACGTTGACCGCCATTGGCACCTGGGCGTAAATCTTCAAATTCAAGTACGTAGTTTAATACGTAGCTGAAGTTAAACGCACCCATGTCCGTATCTAGACCATATTGAACATCAATGTCTAAACCAGAGGTATTCAAGTCACCAATGTTTTGGAAAGAGTCATAGATAGTAACAACTTCACCTGGATCTCTTGGATCAGCTGTTGGCAAACGGTCAACAACGGCAGGATCAGCACCGAAGTTTGTAAACACAAACTGAGTATCTGAATCGATGATGTTTTCGATTGCATAGTTGTAGTAATCAACCGAAAGACTTAAGTCATTCTCGAATTCATAGATAACACCGACATTGTAGCTTTCAGATTCCTCAGGGCCTAAATCAGGGTTACCTTCAAATACAGCAGTGTACTCTTGAGGCTCACACGCTTTGTTTACGTTACCAACCGCTTCACAACGTACGCTATCAACTAGGTTAGGAGACTCATCGGTACGGCCCAAACCAAGTTGGTGCAACGAAGGTGCTCTAAACGCTGTACCCCATGAACCACGAACCGTCATGTCTTCATTTGGCGTCCACATGAAAGCAACTTTAGGGTCAGTAGTCGTACCGAAGTCACTGTAATCTTCGTGACGAATCGCGAACTGCATCTCAACGTTTTCAAGTACTGGTGCACCTAATTCGGCAAAGATAGCGGTATTATCGCGCTCACCATTGGCTTGAGTTGCCTCAGTACCAAAGATTTCACCACGGATGTATTGGTCGTCTGGGTTATCACTGATTGATTCAGTGCGGTGCTCAAAACCAACACCTAACATTAATTCACCGTGTTCTAAGTCCATAATTGAACCAGACACAGAGCCGTCAAATGAACGGTTGGTTGATTTACCGATACGGTTCGTCGTTGTTTCGATATAAGCTAAAGATTCTGCAGAGTTTGAAGAAGGCTCAAACGGGTTCCACATACCTGAATCAATCGCTTCTTGAACTCGACGCATGTTAGGGAAACCATCTACGCCTTGTTCAGTGGTTTCGTTTTTGATGTAGCTATAAGCTAATTCCCAGTCCCAGTTATTTGTGAAACCTTTCAAACCAATAACGCTACGGTAGTAATCTGTATCCGCTTCTTTTTTACGGTTACCGATATCAACCATACGACGACGCATAGTCAAGTCTTGTTGGTAATATGGGTGAGTTGGATCATTAGCAAATGGATGGTTTACGTTGTCACCGTCCATGAATAATTCGTTAAAGCTTGGGCTACCCGCACCTTTGATTGTCGAACGTGCATTTTGACCGTTTAGCTCAGTAAACGCCGACATAGAGTCAGTAATTTCATAGCTACCCATGTAATTGAAGCTAAAGCGCTCAGTTGAAGGGACCATGGTCATATGTGGCGCATAATCGTAACGACATAAGTCACCTACGATTTGATCCGCTGGACATACATCATTACCAAACGTATCAGGCATACGGTCTGTTGGATCTGAACGGAGTGCAATCGTACCTGGGAAGCCAGATGAACTTCTAAAATCTACCGCATCAGGACGACCCGTTAATGCCGCTTGGTTTGCTGATTTTGAGTAGTCACGGTCAGCGTACATGATTTCGCCACGCTTGTAGTAATCAACGATGAACGTGTGATTTACACCTTCACCACCGCTGCCCCACAACATGCTAAAGTTTTGTTCATCGCCTCCACCGTCGCTCGTACCACCGACTTTAGCAGAAAGCTCTACACCCTCAAAGTCATCTTTAAGAACAACGTTAATTACACCTGCGATTGCATCTGAACCATAAGTTGCTGATGCACCGTCTTTTAGAATATCAACGCGTTTGATCGCTGATAATGGAATATTGTTGATATCTACGAATGCTGTATCGATACCCTTAGCAAAAGGCGAAACAGAAACTCGACGGCCATTTACTAAGATAAGTGTTGAGTCTGCACCTAAACCACGAATAGAAACACTCGAACCACCGTTTGCTGTGTCATCCGAACTATTACCCTGAGTCGAGAACGTTCCCTGACCAGAAATAGGTAATTTAGTGAATAAACCGATTAGGTCAGTTACACCTGTCTTGGCGATATCTTCTGATGAAATCGATGTTAAAGGAGACGGGCCTTCTAAATCTTGGCGTTTAATATGAGAACCAGTGACTTGAATACGTTCCACTGACTCATCTACTTTTACTTCGTCGGCAAAAGCAAGAGTGCCAGTGCTGGCCAAACCTAGAATGATCGCGCTTGCTACGCGGGCCTTTTTAAAGCTAACTTTCTTTTTCATTATATTTCCTTGTTAGAAATGTGATAATCCATCTATTAAGTACTACTTACGTTTTTCCAAACGAACTCATAGACTTAATGTCAATAAATCAAAATAGTAGAAGTATTACAAGCCCTACCAGAGAAAAGTTAGTAAAAAGTTTTACTGCTTTTGTTTATTTAGATTTATTTATGCATACCTATTCATAACTATACACTTCTTGACCTTAGGCCTTGAAAAATGCGTACCTCAAAGAAAATCAATCACTTTTTAACCACTTAATCAGGTGCAAATATTCAATTTTTATTTGTCAATAGTTCAGACTGAAAAAAACACAAAATTTGTTTAAAAAACAACCTTTGATTTTGTCGAAAAAAACAGTAAACTTGCCGCCCTTTTTTGGAACAGCCTTTGGCTAGCGTCTTATATAGGTAGGTATACAGTTAATGCAGATAGGTCCTTACACCTTAGACAACAATCTTATTGTTGCACCTATGGCGGGAGTGACAGATCGGCCATTTCGACAATTATGTCGAAGACTGGGTGCCGGCCTTGCGGTTTCGGAAATGCTTTCTTCTAACCCAAAGGTGTGGAAGACCGACAAATCCTTAAATCGAATGGACCACATGGGTGAGACAGGATTGCGTTCTGTACAAATCGCCGGTGCAGATCCTGACTTGATGGCAGAGGCAGCTGCGTTCAACGTTAAAAACGGTGCGCAGATCATAGACATCAACATGGGTTGTCCAGCCAAAAAAGTGAACAAGAAAATGGCGGGTTCCGCTTTAATGCAATATCCAGAGCTGGTCGAGAAAATCGTCAAAGCTGTGGTAAGTGCGGTTGATGTCCCAGTGACATTAAAAACACGTACGGGCTGGAACCCCGAAAATCGCAATGGTGTGGAAATCGCGAAAATCGCAGAACGGAATGGAATTCAAAGTTTGGCGATACACGGTCGAACCCGCGCTTGCATGTATAAAGGCGAAGCGGAATACCACACTATTAGAGAAATTAAGGAAACGGTAAGTATTCCTGTGGTTGCAAATGGTGATATCAGAACACCTCAGCAAGCAAAGGAAGTCTTAGAGTTTACTAAAGCCGACGGTCTTATGATTGGTCGTGCTGCGCAAGGTCGACCTTGGATTTTTCGTGAAGTCGACCACTTTTTACGTACCGGTCACATTCTGGCGCCACCAGAGAAGGAAGAGGTTCGTAGCATATTGTTGGAGCATGTCGCGAATTTGCACCAACTATATGGCGATGTGATGGGGCCCCGGATTGCTAGAAAGCATGTCGGGTGGTACCTAGAGGATCAAGACACGGATAAGTCATTTCGAAAGCAATTTAATGCTATTGAGTCGGGTGAAGTTCAGCTCGATACATTAAATGCGTTTTTCGAACAAATTTAATTGAATTCTGTTGTCGGGCACAACACGGCAACCATTAGTCTTAACAATTTTAGAGAGAAGAAGTAAACAATGTTTGATCAAAACGTACAAACTCCGTTCATTACAAATGCGCACATTCAAACAGCTGACAAGCCTCAGCCGTTACGTAACGAAGTTAAAAAAGCAGTTCGTAACTACTTACAAACGTTAAATGGTCAAGATTCTACTGATGTATATGAGTTGGTTTTATCTGAATTAGAAAAGCCACTTCTAGAAGAGATTATGACTTACACTCGCGGCAACCAAACAAGAGCTGCGAACATGTTAGGCATTAACCGTGGCACACTTCGCAAGAAGTTAAAAAAATACGGTATGAACTAATTCGGCTGCGGCCGGCACCGCAAAAAGCACCTTAACAGGTGCTTTTTTGTTTCTGAACTAAAATTCTTACAACTACATAAATAAAGGTTATATATTCAATGGATACATTACGACCTGTTCGCCGCGCACTTATCAGCGTTTCGGACAAAACTGGTATAGTAGAATTCGCGCGCACGTTGGCATCTCACGGAGTTGAGATCTTATCAACGGGTGGAACCTTCAAACTACTTACTGAAAACGGCGTAAACGCAATTGAAGTTTCTGATCACACAGGTCACCCAGAAATCATGGATGGTCGTGTCAAAACCCTTCACCCTAAAATTCACGGCGGTATTTTAGCTCGTCGTGGTCAAGACGAAGCTGTTATGGCGGACAACAACATCTCAGCTATCGACATGGTCGTTGTTAACCTTTACCCATTTGCCAATACAGTTGCAAATCCAGACTGCACACTTGAAGATGCAGTAGAAAACATCGATATCGGTGGACCAACGATGGTTCGTGCAGCGGCGAAGAACCACAAAGACGTGACAATTGTGGTCAATGCGAGTGACTACACTCGTATTACTGAAGAATTAAACACTAATGAAGGCGCAACAACACTCGAAACACGTTTCGATCTTGCGATTGCGGCCTTTGAGCACACAGCACAATACGATGGCATGATTGCCAACTACTTCGGTACAAAAGTACCTGACTACTCAGAAAACAAAGATGAAGTAGAGCAGTCTAAATTCCCACGCACTGTAAATATGCAGTTCACTAAAAAGTTAGAGATGCGTTACGGTGAAAACAGTCACCAAGCGGCGGCGTTCTATACAGAAAACAACAGCCAAGGCGAAATGGAAGCCTCTATTTCAACAGCCAAGCAGCTACAAGGTAAAGCATTGTCGTACAACAACATCGCTGACACAGATGCGGCCCTTGAATGTGTAAAAGAATTTGATAAACCAGCATGTGTCATTGTCAAACACGCAAACCCTTGTGGTGTTGCGGTTGATGATTCAATTCTTGCTGCGTATGACCGCGCGTTCAAAACCGACCCGACTTCAGCATTTGGTGGCATCATTGCATTCAACCGTGAGTTAGACGCGGACACCGCTGAAGCTATTGTTTCACGTCAGTTCGTTGAAGTTATTATTGCTCCATCAATCAGCTCAGAAGCAGCCCAAATAGTGGCAGCTAAAAAGAATGTACGTTTATTAGAGTGTGGTGAGTGGTCAAACAAAACCACAGCACCTGATATTAAGCGCGTAAACGGCGGCCTTTTAGTTCAAGACCGTGACCAAGGTATGATCACTTTAGATGACTTAAAAGTTGTTTCTAAAGTTCAACCGACTGAAGAACAACTTAAAGACTTATTGTTCTGCTGGAAAGTGGCTAAATTCGTTAAATCAAATGCCATTGTTTATGCTAAAGACGGAATGACTATTGGTGTAGGCGCTGGTCAAATGAGCCGTGTTTATTCAGCAAAAATCGCTGGTATAAAGGCGGCTGACGAAGGTTTAGAAGTGCCGGGGTCAGTTATGGCCTCAGATGCGTTCTTCCCATTCCGCGATGGCATTGATGCGGCGGCAGAAGCTGGTATCAAAGCAATCATCCAACCTGGTGGCTCAATGCGTGACGAAGAAGTTATTGCAGCGGCCGACGAGCACGGAATTGCAATGGTATTTACAGGTATGCGCCACTTCCGTCACTAAACTATTCTGGCCGTTCCGATTAAGTCTTTAGCCTTTTAGGTGCTGCCATTAAAGTTGAAGTGTATAGAGGTGCTAGAAGTCAGTTAACACCTATACAATATCGAAGTAAAAACAGCGATTTTGGTTTATCCAAATCGCTGTTTCTTTTATCAACTCTTTGCATTGCTTGTCGTTTTGTCTTCTCTTCAATTTAATTTTATTCAATGCTACTCAACTTGTAACTCGCCATTACTTCTAAAAAATTTGATTTAACTAAATTAGAAACACCCAAAGTCAAAAATTCCAAAAAATTATAATATAAGAAAAATATTTTCATTCCACTTACAATATCAAAATTATATTAGAATTTTCTTACCCACCTTTAAATATCAACTTTTACACTTCCTTTTAAGTATTTACTCTACATTTCACTCGCATTTTGGCGCAAATAAACAATTTGCAATCATTCTTAAATTGACTATTTTATGGTCTGAGGTCACACCTCACAAACATAAAAATTAAAAAATAATCACCGCACACACTTGTGCAATAAAGTGATATTAATCAACAGGAAATTTAAATAATGAAGATAATTAAAGCGAGTATCATTGCAGCTTGCCTGCTGTGTTGCCATGCATTTGCGAATGAAGGAGTCGCATTTGTCCATGGCACAGGAAAACAAACTAACGCGTACGATGATTACTGGACTGGATCATTTATAAGCAACGTGACAAAGGGTTTACCGAACTCTAACAATTTCACGGTCATTAACTGCGACTTTGAGCAATACATGTGGCGCGATGGTGCCGCTGGATGTTTAGCGAGTCAGCTAACCAGCTTTATTAACGCCAAAAACATCACCAACTTAAAAATAATCACCCATTCTAATGGCGGCAACGTCGTTCGCTGGATTATGTCGAATCCAACATGGGATTCACGCTATCCAAATATTATTAACAAAACCTCTCGAGTCATAGCAATTGCTCCTTCTAGTGGTGGTACGCCTTTGGCCGATGCTGTCGTAAATGGCAACGCCTTTGAATCTACACTTGGTTGGTTATTAGGTTTTGCCAATGACGCAGTCAAAATGCAGCAAGTTTCTTGGATGGCCTCTTACAATGCGAGTTGGCTATATGGTACTCCAGGTCGACCAGGCCTACCCGTCATCTTTGAAAACATTGTAGGTAGTGATGTTGACTCAGCAATATGGGATGGCGATTCTTATTGTGCTGGTTATCAGAATCAAGTTGCATTAGAAGTGACACAAAACTGGCTTGATTCGTGTTCAGATGGTTTTCTCAATTGCTCGTCTCAGTCACTTGCAGGCTCCACCTGGTTTACTGATAAGAGTAAGACCAGAGGCAGAGAGCCACTTAGCCACCAGCAAAGTCGACGTAACTGCTTTAACCTTCCATCAATCATCAGTACACGTATCTAGGAGCTGATCATGAAAAATATGACGTTTTTGACCTGCTCACTCACTATGTGTGCACTTCCTCTGCTGTTCAGTGGACAGGTTGCAGCCAAACAAACCGTATATCAATACAAACAAGTTCAAGCCAAAACAACACCTCAAACCTCTATTTCCAAAACGAGCCAGGAATACTGGCAAACGTATAGTGGTAAAGAGCTGAAAGCCGGTATAGAACTCAGTATCACGGACAACGAGCCACTTATCAGAGTCGCGCCGAAAGCACGCTTTGATAATGGCCAGGTATTCAAGCCTAAAGGTTTAGAGTTAAAGCAACTTAAGTTAGTTGATAAACAAACCCGCAAAGAGTTGAAAGCTCAACGAAAAATGAGTCAACAGCAAATGCGTGACGCTGGGTTTGATGACGGCAGTATTGCACTGGCAAGTATTGGCCAAAGTAAGAATGCTATTTTAAAAACAGAACAAGCCTTAAATGATTCAGACAAGTATCTTGTTCATGTCATTGAAAAACGCTCCAAACATATTTTAAAGGCCAAAAACCAATTCAAAAAAGCTCATAAGAGTGACTCACTCGAGTTAGAGCTCGAATTAAATGGTAAAAAGCCAAAGAAACAGCAAGTTCAGCTACGCTTAAATAGTTCTAATGATGAACAGGTTAACCTCGAGTTTGACGGTAACTCTGTCTATTTTGATCAACCGCTTCGAGAGCTTGGTGCCAGAAATGGTTATTACGAAATTGAAGCATTGGTCACTATGGACGTTAACGGTGAACAATTAAAGCGCTCTATAAAAATGCCATTTAGTAATGAACTTCAAACGGCAAGTGTTGGCTCTGAGTCATATCAAGTAGCTAACAATCGCGTAGACGTGAGTATTCCGGTTACCGCTGATATGCCAGGAAGGTACTCGATTAAAGCAACGCTTGCTGAAAGACAAAAAGGCAAGCTCAAGAAACTGGCTACAATTGAAGTTGCCCGGCATGTTGATCATGTAGATACGTTTGATTTGCCTTTTCAACTTTCAAAGAAAGCCAAAGGTAAGTACACCCTGGTTGATTTGGAGCTGACGGACCAAACGAGAATGATCAAAATGTACCCTAGTCAGGGCAGCAGTGACAACGTCGACGACGTCACTCTACCCATTAGGCGTCGCTAGCCTTTTTTCACTAACTAAAGGGATTTCGGTTTTATCGAAATCGTAATAAAAAGAAGACAAATTCGTTTGTCTTCTTTTTTTGTTTTACACATTGAATCTCGTGAAACACTTTTATTGAAATGTGTTTCTTGAATTGTGCGTTTTGGGTTATATACTGGGCAGTAACTTCAAGATAGTTCTATACTTTTTAGAAGCGAGTCGAACCGTTTTAAAGAAGTAAACCTAATCACCTTTTACTCACCACAGATTCAAAAAAGAGGTCAATATGCAATACAATACGTCCGAACTATGCGACACCTTCGCAGAACATGTTGATGTGCTTGATCCAATCTTTGAACACTATGGAGGCATAACGTCCTTTGGCGGCCAAGTGCAAACATTAAAATGTTTTGAAGACAACGCTCTCATTGCAACCATTTTACAGCAAGACGGTCGAGGAAAGGTTTTGGTTATTGACGGTGGCGGCTCTACCCGTCGTGGTTTAATCGATGCCGAAATTGCAGAATTGGCTACTGAGAATAATTGGGAAGGCCTAGTCGTTTATGGCAGTGTTCGTGAGGTCGACGCGCTAGAAGACCTTAATATAGGCATTTTAGCTCTTAACTCGATTCCAGTGAGTGCTGATGACCAGGGAATTGGCGAGGAAGATGTAGCGGTCAATTTTGCAGGCGTCACTTTTTTACCGGATGATCATCTATACGCAGATAGTACGGGTACTATACTTTCGGCGGATCCTTTGGATATTGAATAGCGATAAAACAGTCATGACACAATATTTAAATTACATTGATGTTAGTGATATTCAATCATACAAAAATAAGCGCGATAACGAACGTCATGTCGCCGATGATGTCTTCTTACCCGATCCAGCAAAAACAATAAAAGAAAACCTGACGTCAGCAAAAGCCAACGGCGTTAAGTTTATTATTGTTGGGATTCCTGAGGACATTGGCCCTAGAGCAAATTGCGGTAAGGGGGGATGTAAACACGGTTGGCAGCAATTTCTTCCTGTTTTCTTTAATCAACAAAGCAATCAGTTTTTTGACTGGTCCCAAGTCATGTTACTAGGTAGTGTCGAGGTTGACGATCTTCAAAAGCAAAGTAACCATGCCGTCATTTCAGATCATAAACTTGTCAGCTTAAGAGAGTTGGTCGGCCGGTTAGATGAGAGAGTAACTGAGGTACTAACACCTATTTTTGCTGAGGGTTTTCATGTCATTGTGATTGGTGGAGGGCACAATAACGCCTACCCTATCATCAAGTCAGTCAACAGCGCACTCAATCAAAAGGTGTCCTGTGTAAATCTAGACCCACATGCCGATTTTCGTGACATGGAAGGGCGCCATTCTGGTAACCCTTTTAGATATGCTCACGCTCATGGTTTCTTAGAGAAGTACTGTGTG